>JAOTXR010000299.1 GCA_029862285.1 Gammaproteobacteria bacterium | reverse complement strand
GACGACGAAGACTTTTCCGATGCCCGTTACACAGCGCGCGGTCCCTATATCCGTTTTCGGATAAAAGCCGATCAGGACAACCTGCGTGACCGCGATTTCTGGGCCCGGCGCGAAGCAGACGATTAGAGCCTGGCTCCAGGCTGGTCCTCTTGCTGCTTTGGTCCTGCCTAACTCCGTCCTCAGGCCGGATATCCGTTAGACCGGGTACAGCCGCGGTGATATGGTGCGGCGATGACCGACTACGCACGTTTTTTTGGCGACAACAGCCCGCTGGCAGAGTATGTTTCCGGTTTTGCGCCGCGCTCGCAGCAGCAGGAGATGGCCGATGCAGTTGGCGATGCGATCGACCTGCAACAGCGGCTGGTAGTCGAAGCGGGCACCGGTATCGGTAAGACCTTTGCGTATCTGGTGCCGGCGCTGCTCAGTGGCAAACGGGTCATTATTTCCACCGGCACCCGAAATCTGCAGGATCAACTGTTCCAGCGCGATTTACCGACGATTACGCAGGCGATTGGCCGCCCGGTGACCGTTGCATTACTGAAGGGACGTTCGAACTACTTGTGCTTGCATCGTCACGGACTGGCGGTTGACGAAGGCCGTGGTGGTAAATGGTTGCGAGCGGTCAGCGACTGGGCAACTTATACATCCGGTGGCGACAGAGCCGAGTTGCGCGAAGTGCCGGAAGACGCGCCTGTCTGGCCTGCGGTAACCTCCACAGTCGATAACTGCCTCGGCAGTGAGTGTCCTAAGTACGATTCATGTCACGTCGTGCTGGCGCGTCGCGCCGCACAGGACGCCGATATCGTGATTGTCAATCATCATCTGTTACTGGCCGATTTTGCGTTAAAAGAAGAGGGCTTCGGAGAATTGCTGCCAGGCGCCGATGCTTGCATCATCGATGAGGCGCACCAGATACCCGAGGTTGCGGCCAATTTCTTTGGTGTTTCTGTCAGTGCGCACCAAATCGGAAATCTGGTTCGCGATACTGTTGCTGAATTGATCAATGCCGGTCAGTCAGAAGCAGACTGGCGCAAACCGGGCGACGAGCTGGATCAATCGGTACAGAAAATGTCCGCGTCGTTCGCCGGGCTGTCCGGGCGCCAGAACTGGAATGAATCGGGTGATGCGTCACTGCAGGCGTTGAGCTTCATTAGAGAAAAGCTCAGTGAGTTCGAAGAAGCGTTGGTACCGCTGGCGGGCCATAACGCAGGTCTGGATAACTGTCGCGATCGTGCACGGGAATTCAGGTTCCGGCTTGATCAGTTTTGTGGCGAGAGTGACGAGCCGATCGAAGGTCTGCGCTGGCTGGATGTGCATCGTCGCGGTTTCAGTCTGAATCTCACGCCTTTCGATGTGTCCGAGCGGCTCGGCGAGTTGATAGAGCGGCATGCCGGCAGCTGGGTGTTTACTTCCGCGACACTGGCTGTCGGGGAGGACTTCTCGCACTTTCTCGATCGTATCGGGGTAGCGGACGCGCAGACACTCAAGCTAGACAGTCCTTTTGATTTCGAAGGTAACACCCTGTTATTTCTTCCGAATAATCTGCCAATGCCCAACGCGCCAGGCTATAGTAGGGCGATGTGTGAGGCAGTCCGGCCACTGATCGACGCTGCCGGCGGTGGGGTCTTTTTTCTGTTCACCAGCTATCGCGCTCTGCACGAAGCGGCCGAATTGTTTGGATCTGACGGCGCACTGGCGCTTGATTATCCACTTTTCGTTCAAGGCCAGGGTCCACGCGAGGCTTTGCTCGATCAGTTTCGCGATCACGGGCATGCCGTATTGCTGGGTACCTCGAGTTTTTGGGAGGGCGTTGACGTTCGCGGCCAGGCACTGCGTCTCGTGATAATCGACAAGCTGCCTTTTACTTCGCCGGGCGATCCGGTCATGCAGGCGCGACTGGAAGCGATCCGGCGCGCCGGCGGCAATCCATTCAGTGACTACCAACTGCCGCAAGCAGTTCTCAGTTTAAAGCAAGGTGTCGGGCGCTTGATCCGCGATCATGATGATTTTGGCGTGGCAGTCTTGTGTGATCCGCGCGTGCGTTCCCGCAGCTATGGCCGGGTGTTCCTGCGTTCGTTGCCGCCAATGCCGGTTACCGATGCCATCAGCAACGCCTGTGATTTCTTCGGCGAACGGCAGGAATTCCAACTTAGCGCGCTATGAGACTCCTCGCGATCGATACGGCAACTGACGCCTGTTCGGCTGCGCTTCATGTTGATGGGGCAATCATTGCGAGGCACGAAATTGCGCCACGCCAGCATGCAAAACTCATCTTGCCGATGATCGGATCGCTGCTGGCTGAATCCGGGCTTGTAACCACCCAACTGGACGCTATTGCGTTCGGCCGCGGCCCCGGTGCCTTTACTGGCGTGCGGATCGCTGTCGGAGTGGTTCAGGGAATCGCCTTCGCGGCCGACTTGCCGGTTGTTGCCGTGTCAGACCTGGCAGCAATTGCCGTGGCGGCAAAGCGAGTGCACGATGCACCCCTAACGCTAGCCTGTCTCGATGCGCGCATGCGGGAGGTGTATTGGGGAATCTTCGACTGCGAGGGTCAACAGCCCGGCCCGCGCGGGGCGGAGCATCTGAGCGCACCGGATGCGGTTTGCACCGACATCGAAGTGTACGCTGCAGGCCCGGGATGGTCGGCGTATCCCGCTATGGCAGAGCGGCTGGCACCGCAGCTGCTGGG
This sequence comes from Gammaproteobacteria bacterium, assembly GCA_029862285.1. Classification (GTDB taxonomy): domain Bacteria; phylum Pseudomonadota; class Gammaproteobacteria; order Steroidobacterales; family JABDKV01; genus JABDJB01. The sequence goes on along the minus strand of JAOTXR010000299.1, from coordinate 887 downwards.
CAGTGACACAACGCTATTGCCGCACGCAGCGGATATTGCCCGAATCGCGGTACCGATGATCGAACGCGGGGAGACAACACCGGCCGAGCAGGCCTTGCCGGTCTATCTGCGTGATGAGGTCGCCTGGAAGAAGGCCTGAAGTTGCGTCGAATTCGGCTAGTTGCTCCAATTGAGTTCCCCGCAACAGGAGAAGACTGAATGCTCCCGGTTTCAGCCAGACTGGCAAATCTTGCCGGTGTTCTAATTTGTGCAGGTTTGATGGGTGCTGCACTCTATTTCCAGCATGTTATCGGATTACAGCCGTGCCCGCTTTGCGTCTTTCAGCGTATTGCGGTCATTTCGCTGGGGGCCGTGTTCCTGGTGGCGTTTATCCACAATTCGCGTAGCTGGGGTCGCTACGCCTACGTCTTGTTGTTCCTGATCGCCGGTGGTTTTGGCGTGGCGGTGGCCGGACGTCACGTCTGGCTGCAGGGCCTGCCGCCAGAGCAGGTGCCTGCCTGCGGTCCCGATCTGGCTTATTTGCTCGACTCCTTCCCGCTGGCCGAAGCGCTGAAGAAAGTTTTTTCCGGATCCGGAGAATGCGCCGAAGTTGTGTGGCAGTTTCTGGGTCTGAGCATGCCTGCTTGGGTGTTGATTTGGTGTTTGGCCCTCGGTCTGGGCGGCATGTTGAATTCTCTGCGCCGGTCCTAGCAAGCATGACGGTTTGCATGCAGGGACAAGCAGTATCGATCCGGCCCTACGAGATTTCGGATGCTCACGATGTGTACTCTGCCATCTCCGAGTCAATCGTCGAGATGAGCGCGTGGATGCCCTGGTGTCATGCCGGTTATTCCGTGCACGATGCAATCAACTGGCTGATGGAGCAGGAGAGTAGCCGGGAAAAAGGA
>JAOTXR010000298.1 GCA_029862285.1 Gammaproteobacteria bacterium | reverse complement strand
CCGCTATTGACGGAAGGACATCACATCTCACCTTGTTACGAATACCGCTGGCGTAAGGATGGCGAAAGCCGCCACGCGTTTGGTATGCGTGTCGCGGACGAACTGGAAACAAAAATTCTGGAACTGGGCCCGGAGAATGTCGCCGGTTTCGTGGCAGAAACAGTCGTTGGGGGAACCGCCGGCGCCGTGGCGGCGGTACCCGGTTACTTCAAAAGAATTCGCGAGATCTGTGATCGCCACGGCGTACACCTGATTCTCGATGAGGTGATGTGTGGCGCCGGTCGTACCGGTACGTTGTTTGCCTACCAGCAGGAAGGTATCGTGCCGGACATGGTAACGATGGCAAAAGGCCTGGCTGCCGGTTATCAACCGATCGGTGCGTTGCTGGCCCGTGACTTTCTGGTCGAGTCAATAAAATCCGGTACCGGTTTTTTTCAGCACGGCCATACTTTCATGGGGCACACGACCGCAGTCGCAGCGGCACTGGCAACACTACAGACCATCGAAGAAGAGAATTTGCTCGACAACGTCTTGACCCGCGGCCAGTCTTTAAGGACCAGGCTCCGCGCGGCATTCGCCGATTACCCATATGTCGGCGACGTACGCGGTCGCGGATTGTTTATTGGCATCGAGTTTGTAAGAGACAGGGCGACCAAAGAGCCTTTTGATCCGCAATTAGTGCTGCATCGAAGACTAAAAATCGAAGCCATGCGCAATGGACTGCTCTGTTACGCCATGGGTGGCACAGTGGATGGCAGGCGGGGCGATCATGTACTGATTGCGCCGCCGTTTACAATCGACGCGTCTCACGAAGATGAGATTGTTAGCAGGCTGTCGCGCGCCGTCGCCGCGGCTATGCCAAAGTAAGTCGCTGCCGGGTCCGATGCCATGAACAACCCCACCTGCCAGGCTCCAGTCCTGATCGCCGTCGCCCCGAACGGCGCGCGGTATACGAAGAACGACCACCCGGCCCTGCCGATCAGCGCGCGAGAACTGGCTACAACTGCGGTTGATTGCGCCGAAGCCGGTGCGGCGATGATTCACCTGCACGTACGAGATGAAAACGGCCAACACAGCCTTGAGCCGTCGCATTATCGGCCCGCGATCGACGCGATCCAACAAGCCGTCGGCGATGCCATGCTCATTCAGATAACCAGTGAGGCCGCTGGTATCTACAAGCCTGAAGACCAGATTCGCTTGTTGGACAAACTCCAACTGAGTGGCTTGTCAGTCTCGATTGCTGTCCGCGAGTTTTTTGCCGGGGCCGGCAAAGCTGCTTCGGGCTTTCTGGGACGGCTACAGCAAACCGGAGCACTAATACAGTACATTCTTTACAACCGGCATGATGTACGGCGATACCAGCAGTTGCTTCACGCTGGCATCATTCCGGGTGGACAGCATTTTGTATTATTCGTTTTGGGCCACTATCCACATTCGAGCATGCAGCCGGAATCACTGAACAATTTCCTGTCCGAATTCGAAGTTGCAGTTCCGTGGATGGCGTGCGCCTTTGGCAGCAACGCAATAGAACTGCTGAGCGAGGCAGCAGCCCGGGGTGGCCACACCCGTATCGGCTTCGAGAATGGCTGGCTACTCCCGGACCGCAGTATCGCCCCGGACAATGCCAGCCTGGTTCGGGCGCTGACGACAAGAATTACCGAGTCAGGCGGCGAGGTGGCTCGTATTGCAGAGTTCCATTCCGGACTAAAAACATGACCACACTATTGCCGACAGCGATTATGTAGAATATGCATTGTCTGGCACCAATACGAGGTCGGTTTTTGGGCTATGCTGTGCCGATAGAAATCTGCTGCGTATTCCGGGGAAGGATGCGCCTCGCGACTCGGTCTGATCATAAGTCGAAGAATTAAGATGAAACCGTACCCAAAATATCGTGTGTTTTTGTATTCGGCATTCGTGGCATGCCAAAGGGTATGGTTTCGATGTCAGTCGCTGGTCTCACTTTTCTTCAAGTACTCGCCAAGGCTTCTGAACCTGGTCATTCTGCGCACGCTGACCCAGCAATACGGAATGAGGACTGCGTTTGCACGAGGTGCTTTCGGAACGTTTGCCGGCTGCCCTCAGGACGTAGCGATGTTTGGCGAATATATCTCGACAGGTGCTTTTTCTCCGAAGACACTGCGCTACATACTCAAGACATTTGGCGAGAATCAGAACAAGGGTACCTTCATCGACATTGGCGGCCATATAGGCCTGATGAGCATTCCGGTAGCGGCAAGCGGCGACATACAATGCACTGCATTCGAACCGGATAAACGTAACTTCTTTTATCTGCAACGCAACGTCGAGCTACACGGCGTCGCGGACAAGATCTGTATCGTAAACAAGGCATTATTCGATCGCAAAGCTACTTTGGATTTCGAAGTTTCTGACTGGCACCATGGCGATCACAGAGTTCATAGCTCGCAAGAAGCGTCAAAGGAACACCTGGAATACGCACCGTTTCGTGAAGATACACGCACCATTGTCAAAGTTGAGGCAGACCGCCTGGACAATCTCATCGAACTGAATTCCCCGGCGCGACCGCTGGTCATAAAAATAGACACTCAAGGCTCGGAAGCACACATATTCAGCGGTGGGAAAAAAGTGCTGGCCGAAGCAGACCTGCTGGTGACCGAATTCTGTCCTTATATGATAAGGAGAGTTGGTGGAGATCCCGGGGAAATAATCCAGTTCCTGGAAGCAAACTTTTCCAAGGGTTCTGTCAGTGGCAAACACAACGCAAACACCGATGTGGAAATGACGGAAATTGGGGAGGTAGCCGACTTCCTTCGTGGCTTTGTTAGAATAGCGAAACTCGATTTCCTGGATATCCTCGTCGAAAAATAGCCTGAAATCAGGATCCATTAGTTGTGGCTACCCGAATCGCTTCACTTCTTTTTGCGCTGGCCCTTTCCTCCGCTGTCTGCGGTGAGGAGTTGCTCGTCGAATTCACCGGCACCGGCAACAGGCTTACTGAAGAATTCGAGGTCGCCGGTCCCTGGTTGCTGGATTGGAGTATCACCAGCGAGTACGAAAGCGAGGCCGGCGTCGAGATAGACCTGGTCGAGGCAGTCTTCCTGGGACATAAAGGCGTAGTCCTCAAGGCACGTTATCCCGGTGCTGGCACAAAACTGTTCCACGACAACGGGCGTCTGCGATTCCGGGTGATCGCAAATTTTGCCAGCTGGCGCCTGCGAGTATCGAAAATAACGCAGGAAGAAGCGGACGCGATGATCCCCGTCCGGCCGGGCCTCTAACCGGCCGGAGCGCCTTGCCGCTGATCCGGGCCGCGGTCCAACGGGTTTCTACGCATTGCTGGCGCGCATGTCGCGACCTGCGCAAATCGGGTTAAACTCTGGCCCATTCACGAGGAGACCAACCATGACCTCACGACTCATTCGTGCCCTTGCGGTGATCTGTGTCGTCGCCAGCCCGGCGCTGGCGCAGGACAGTGACATTTCATTCAAGTCCACCAAGGTGGCGTCGGGTATCTATATGCTGGAAGGCATCGGCGGTTTCGCCGGTGGCAATCTTGGAATCCTGACCGGTGAAGACGGTGTGGTGCTGATCGACG
>JAOTXR010000020.1 GCA_029862285.1 Gammaproteobacteria bacterium | reverse complement strand
TCGCGGCAATAAAGTCCGGGGGCTATAAAGGCCCAGGCCTGATGCAATATATAGGGCATCGCGATAAACACCGCGGCGAGCAACGTCAGCTTGAAAGGCGTAAGGAATGGCGAAATGACTCGCGTCGCAATCATACTTCCATTTGCAGGCATTTGTGCGAGCAACGGTCCTGCGGCAAGAGTGAAGATGTCATTGGCAAACGGGCTTAACACAAAGAACACTGCCAGCACCGCGATAACCATGCGCAACAGGCGAGCGCGCAATTCGATGAGATGCGAGATCAGCGTCGTGTCTTGGGCGACGCCCTCCTGTTCTTCATCTGGCATCAGTCGGCTCCGGACTTCGGATCACTGTCTTGTGCCTCGCTGAGCCTGCGCGCCTTTTCGACTGCCTCGCGCGTTTCCTCAATCATCATTTCGCGACGGATCTCGCGCTGTAGACGGTTCATAGCGTTTCTGGCTTTGCCCAGCCACAAACCCGTGGCATGCGCGACACGCGGCAAGCGCTTCGGGCCAAGCACCAACAACCCAACTATAAATATGAGAAAGAATTCCTGGAAGCCAGCGTCAAACATGTTAGTTAGCGCGGGCGCGGGAAATCAGGAGTCGACGCGATCGCGAGCAGGTTGAACCTCGTCGGATGACTTGGTGTCATCGGTCAACTGAGAGGTCTGCTCGTCGGCCTCATTCATGGCCTTGCGGAAACCGCGCAGCGCGCCGCCCAGGTCAGAACCCAGGACCCGCAGTTTCTTGGTACCGAAAATCAGCACCACGATGAGCAGTACGATCGAAAGCTGCCAGATACTAATGTTGCCCAGACCCATTTCGAGCCTCGTTGGTCGAAAAGCGTGAGTCTTGAGTATAGCAGTGGCGGCCGTGCCCCTGTGTGATGTGGGTCAAGCCGGCGGAGCCGCCCGCAACCAGAACGTCACGGGCCCATCGTTGACCAGCGCAACCTGCATTTGGGCTCCAAACGCGCCCGTTCTCGCGCTGCCGTGCAGGGCCCGGACCGCCGCGACCAGCGCTTCGAACAGCCGCTCGCCCGCCACCGGTTCAGCCGCCCGGGCGAACGATGCCCGCATGCCTTTTTCGGTATTGGCCGCCAACGTGAACTGGGGCACCAGCAGCACCTCGCCACCTTGCTCGCGTACACTGAGGTTCATCTTCCCTGATGCATCGGGGAATACCCGGTAACCACAAATACGCTCCGCCAGCCGCGTTGCCTGGGTGGCCGTATCACCGCGTTCCACGCCAACCAACACCAGCAGACCGCAGCCAATGGCGGCGACCGGCGAGTCATCAATCGTTACCCGTGCCTGGCTAACGCGTTGCAACAGCCCGATCATGCTATTAGCATACCGATGAGGCTTGTAGGATTTCTCCTACAAATCGACTTGAAGAATCCCTACATGACGGGGCCGGGACGCCGATAGTGGAATGTTACAGACTGTGGGATTCTGGTCCCGTGCTTTCGTATGGATACGCAAGCACTTGGGATGGCCACACCAAGTCTCCCAATAGGACACTCGATCACACCTGCAAGGACGTAACTTCAGCCCCGGCCCGATTGGGTCGGGGTTTTTTATTGCCTCAAGTCCATTCCTTCTGTCTATCGCCACATGCCAGAATGATGGCGCATCGGAGCATCGCGGCCGGTTGCTTAAAACGACAGGCCGCACGTTCACCGTGCAATTTAGGGGGTGGCCATGAAAAGACGAGATTTTCTCAGCGGCTTGGGTGCAAGTGCTGTAGCAGCCGGAGTGTCGGCCTGCACGTCGCCGTGCGAGCAAGCCGCAGCAACCGGCAACGCTCCAGGCAAGACGTTTAACTGGAAGATGGTCACGACATGGCCACCGAATTTTCCTGGCCTGGGCACTGGCGCAGTTTACCTTGCGGATGCCATCGAAGCTATGAGTGCCGGACGTATCACGGTCAAGATCTATGCCGCCGGTGAGTTAGTACCGGCATTCGAAGCATTCGATGCAGTATCGCAGGGCACAGCGCAACTGGGTCACAGCGCTTCCTACTACTGGAAGGGCAAGAGCGCAGCGGCACAATTGTTCTCAGCCGTTCCGTTTGGCATGAATGCGCAGGAATTGACGGCCTGGGCGTTACACGGCGGTGCCATGGAACTCTGGCGTGAAGTCTACGAACCGTTCGGCATCATTCCCACACCGGCCGGCCACACAGGCGTGCAGATGGGTGGCTGGTTCAATAAAGAAATCAATAGCGTTGCCGATTTGCGTGGCCTGAAGATGCGCATACCGGGCCTGGGTGGCGAAGTTCTGAAACGTGCCGGTGGCACGCCGGTCAGCATGCCAGGATCCGAGATATTTACCGCGCTACAGACCGGCAATATCGATGCGACCGAATGGACCGGTCCGTACAACGATCTTGCGTTTGGTCTGCACCAGGTCGGCAAGTACTACTACTACCCCGGCTGGCATGAGCCAAACACGATGCTCGAGTGCCTGATCAATCGCGATGCATTCAACGAGCTACCCGAGGATCTGCAGACAGTAGTGCTACGCGCCAGCGATGCCGCGACTCAAAACATGCTGGCAGAGTACACTGCGCGTAATCACATAGCGTTGCAGACTTTGAAGACTGAGCACAACGTGGACTTGCGACCCTTTCCGCGCGACGTGCTGGATCGGCTGCGGGCACTGTCCGAAGAAGTCCTCGCGGAGATCGCCGCTTCCGACGCGCTGTTTGCAAAAGTGTACGACCATTACCGCGCTTTCCAGCAGCAGGTTTCAGCCTGGCACGACATCTCGGAGAAAGCCTATTACCTCACAACCTGATGTTGCCTCATTTGATCACGCAGGTTGTTAACACCAGTAAAGAACTCTCGCATCAGGAGCACCCACAAATAGTAGCCACTCTCAGTCAGGGTAATCGTGTTTGCCGAGCTGTGTATGGCGCCCGCGGCGCGCAGTGCAGCGAGCTCTGGCCACATTTTTCGCTGGAACCTGCCGTTGAAGCGGGTTTCAGCCGCCTCCTTGTCCAGAGCCCCGCTGAATAGTTGCATGAGCAGGTAGTAACGCATCTGGTTTCGAGGTGTCATTTCGCGACGACGCGCCGTTCCGGTAAGTCCATCGCCCACCAGGCGCAAGTAGTCATTGATCGAGAATGTACTCGCAAAAAGGCTGCCTTGCAGGTAGCTGAAGGAGCCGCTCCCGAGCCCGACATATTCTTCGCGGCCCGCAATATATTCGTCGAACATCCCTGGCCTGCGCGAAAAACACCATGAGGATGTGCGGGTGTATCCTGCTGACAACATACGTTCTGCAATGATTCGATAGAAACTCTGCTCCCTCGAGTAGTCGACGCTGCCCATCGTTTGGAACATTTTCTTTCGCGTAGCACCGGCTGTCATCAGTGGATAGAAAGACACCTGATCGACACCGATTTCCTCGATCAGAACGTCCAGATCACGATGTAGTGACGATTCAGTCTGATGTGGAAAGTTGAATATCATGTCGACATTGAATGTCTCGAAAATACCCTGCATTCGCCGCAGTCGACGCTTGATTTCGATGCTGCTGCCGTATTCGTCGAAACGCCGCATTTCCTTGAGGAGTCTGTCGTCGAAGCTCTGCACTCCGACTGACAGTCGCGTGACGCCTGCGTCGTGCAATCTCAGAAGATTGTCGCGCCGTAGATGATCCGGGTTTGTCTCGACGGAAACGCCGGTAATCGGATGCTGATCCTGTGCCAGTTTGATCGTACTCAAGAGCTCTTCAGGTAAAACGGTTGGCGTACCACCGCCCACATAGAGTTCATCGAAGTTGAAACCAGCGTCGGTCATGAGCTGTATTTCGCTGCGCAGGCAGGCGAAATAGCGTTCCGTTTTCGATCGCTCGAATTCGACCCGATGAAATGAACAAAATGGGCAAAGTACGACGCAGTACGGGACATGCAGATAGAGCAAATAGAGGCGATCGGCCTCCGGTGCCGGCAATCGAATGCCCGCGGATGATTCCTCAAATCCCAGCAACCTGCGATTGAAGCTGCGGAACAGTCTGCTGATTAGTGTGTTGATACTCACAGTTGCGTGACGAGTTTTTCGCCGGATCGTTCCAGGAAGCGCCAGGGTACCAATATTACCGGGCGTCGCTTTACAGCTATCCGTAGACGACCTGGGGGAGCCAGGTGGCGAGCTGCGGCCACGCGGCGAGAATGCCGAGCACAACTAGCTGGATAACTACGAAAGGCATGACACCACGATAGATATCCGTCGTCTGTACCTGCGGCGGTGCGACACCACGCAGGTAGAACAACGCAAAACCAAATGGTGGTGTCAAAAACGATGTCTGCAGATTTATCGCAATCATCACACCGAGCCATACCGGATCCAATCCCATGGCAAGCAACACTGGTCCGACGATCGGCACGACAACAAAGGTTATCTCGATAAAGTCGAGCACAAAACCCAGCAGAAACATGACCAGCATGACCACCAATACTGCGCCAACGGTGCCCCCCGGCAGATCGCTTAACAGAGTATGCACGGCTTGATCACCACCAAAACCGCGAAACACCAGTGAGAATACCGATGCGCCGATCAGAATCAGAAATACCATGCTGCTGACCCGGGTTGTGGCCCGCATAACGTCTTTTAATCGCGCAATGTCCAACTGACGCCGGGTCAGCGCAATCAGGATGGCCCCGAAAGCCCCCACCGCGGCGGCTTCGGTGGGCGTTGCCAGGCCGCCGATAATGGATCCGAGCACGGCAAAGATAAGCACAACCGGCGGAAGCAAGACCTTACTGACGCGTATGGCCAGTGCCCGCCCTCGAAGCTGTGGCACATCTGCATCGGTTTGTGCCGGCATGGTTTGTGGTTTGAGTGCAGCAGTAACGAGTATGTACACCACATAAAAAGACACCAGCATCAATCCCGGCAGCAATGCACCGATAAACAGATCGCCTACCGAGACAGTCTTCGGCGAAAATACACCCATTTCAATTTGCGCCTGGCTATACGCCGACGAAAGGACATCGCCGAGCAACACCAAAACAATCGATGGCGGAATAATCTGACCCAGTGTTCCTGCTGCGCAGATCGATCCGGTGGCAATCGCGGGATCGTATCCACGCTTTAACATTGTCGGCAGCGATAACAGTCCCATCGTTACGACTGTTGCGCCAACGATGCCGGTACTGGCGGCCAGCAAAACGCCAACCAGCAAGACACCAACGCCCAACCCGCCACGGAGCCGGCCAAACAACATTCCTAGCGTTTCCAGCAAACTCTCCGCAATCCGGGCCCGTTCCAGCATGACGCCCATAAATACGAACAATGGCACCGCAACGAGAATCTCATTGGTCATTACGCCACCATAAATCCGGTTGGGAATTACGTTGAGAAATGACGGATCGAAATTACCGGTTACGACGCCACCTACAGCAAATGCCAACGCCGTTCCGGCCAATGTGAACGCCACCGGATAACCTGCAAGCAGAACCAGAACGACTGCCAGAAACAGCAACAACGGAAGAATCATCAAAGTACTTCGCCACGCGGACGTTCGTCGGATGGAAAGTCGCCGGTCCGCAGAGCGTGGATATTTCTCAGAATGATGACCGCGCCCTGCAGGAGCAAAAGCACAATCATGACTAACAAAAAGGTCTTGCCCAACGGAATAAAGGGAAAGGCCAGGCCACCGGTTTCAGGCGAACGCTCGGCCAGCTGCCATGATTTCCAGGCATACCTGCCACCGGTGTACAACAACAGACCGCAAACAGGGAAAAGCAACAGGAGGGTGCCGACTATATCGATACGGGCTTGGGTCGCCGAACTGACTCGGCGATAGAAAATATCGACCCGTACGTGCTCATTGTGACTTAGGGTATAAGCGGCGCCCAGCAGGAACACGGCCGCGTGCGACCAGGTAACCAGCTCCTGCATCCAGATACGCCCAAAGTCAAAAAAATATCGCAGCACAACAACCACGACAGTCAGCAATACCATGAACAGCGTCAACCATGCCGCCACGCGACCGATTAACAGGATTAGCGCCTCGAGTTTATTTGCAATCTTCAGCATGCCCTGGTCGGGGACAGACCCCTGTCCCCGAGGGGGAAATTAAGGTCTGTCCCCGGTTTCTATCGTTGCCAGAAGGTCGGCGTAAACAAAACAAACAGTGTGAATATCTCAAGACGCCCGAGCAGCATCGCGGCTATCGAAACACTCTTGGCCATCACGCCCAGTGATGCAAAATTGGATGACACTTCACCCAGCCCGGGGCCCAGATTGTTCAGTGCCGCGGCGACGGCCGAAAACGCGGTGACCTGATCCAGGCCGGTCCCGAGCAACAGCAACATCATAAAACCGAATAACACAATGTACACCGCGAAAAAACCCCAGACCGCGCCGATTACGCGCTCGGGCACGGCCTTCGAACCGATTTTCACCGGAATAGCGGCACTGGGATGCACGAGCTGGCGAACTTCCCGCACACCCTGCTTGTAGATCAATAACCAGCGGATGACTTTCATGCCGCCACCGGTGGAGCCGGCACAGCCGCCTATGAAACTGGCCAGTATCAGCGCGACCGGCAGTGAGCCTGGCCATGCCGAGTAGTTGGCAGTAGTAAATCCTGTTGTCGTGCCGATGGATACGGCTTGAAAAATCCCCTTGGTGAAGGCCTCGTGGAGTGTCGGGTAATAGCCGGCAAAATAAAGATACAGCGTCACCAGCAAGGTCAGGGATCCGAGGACCGTGACAAAGGCGCGAAATTCAGGATCACGTAAATAATTGGCTACCGTCGCGGTACGCCATCCGAGGAAATGCAGGGAAAAATTTATACCGGCAATAAACATGAATACTACCGCAATCATTTCGATCAGCTCGCTATCGAAATAACCGATACTCGCGTCGTGAGTCGAAAAACCGCCTATGGCAACTGTGCTGAAGCCGTGCCCGATAGCATCAAACACAGTCATGCCCGCGGCAATATAGGCCAGGACGCAAACGACGGTAATACCCAGGTAGATATACCAGAGTGCCTTCGCCGTTTCGGTAATTCGCGGGGTCAACTTGGTGTCTTTGACCGGACCCGGTGTCTCGGCGCGGTAAAGCTGCATGCCGCCCACACCGAGCATCGGCAATACGGCAACAGCCAGCACAATAATCCCCATGCCGCCCAGCCACTGCAATTGCTGGCGGTAGTAAAGTATCGACTTTGGTAACTGATCCAGACCGGTCAATACTGTCGCGCCAGTCGTAGTCAGACCGGACATCGATTCGAATACCGCGTCAATGGGCTTCATATCGAGGTGTTCGGCGAGCAGTAACGGCGCTGCACCGAACAGACCCAGCACGATCCAGAACCCGGCAACGACGAGGAAACCATCACGCAGCCGCAGTTCATCTTTAGTCCGGCGTACCGGGAACCAGAGGATCAGTCCGGACACGGCCGTGATCAGGAAGGCACTGGCAAACGCGCCGTGTTCCCCGTCTACGAATACGATCGAAACCACCAGCGCCGGAAGCATCGTCACGCTGAAAATCATCAGCAGCAGCCCGAGGATGCGCTGTACTACGCGGATAGACATCAGATAAAGGTGACGTCCACCTGAAAGAGCCTCTCCACCGCACCGATTTTTGTCCGATCGGCCATAAACAGGATCACGTGATCATCTTCTTCAATTACGCTGTCATGATGCGCGATGATTACTTCGTCGCCGCGCACCAGCGCACTAATGCTGGTTCCTGCTGGCAATTCGATGTCTTCGACAGCGCGTCCGACGACTTTGGAACTACCGCGCTTGCCATGAGCTATTGCTTCGATTGCTTCAGCACCGCCACGACGTAAGGAATGGACCTTGGCCACATCGCCACGGCGTACGTGCGCCAGCAACGAACCCAACGTGATTTGCTGTGGTGAAATCGCAATATCGATCGTGCCGGCCTCAACTAATGCAGCGTAAGACGGCCGGTTGATCAACGACATTACTTTGCGGGCACCCAGGCGTTTCGCAAGCAGCGCCGAGAGGATATTCGCTTCGTCGGCATTGGTAACAGCGCAAAAAACGTCGCAGATGTCGATATTTTCCTCTGTTAATAACTCTTCATCCGCTGCGTCACCGTGTAACACTATCGTGCGGTCGAGTTGCTCGGAGATTTCACGTGCGCGTGCGCGGTCACGTTCGATCAGCTTCACCTGATTCGTTCGCTCCAGCTCACGCGCGAGACTCAAACCGATGTTGCCGCCACCAGCAATAACAACACTGCGCACGGGGTGCTCGAGTTTGCGCAGCTCCGACATTACGACCCGTATGTCCTTGCGCGCAGCAATGAAAAATATCTCGTCGTCCTCCTGGATAACTGTCTTGCCATCCGGCAGGATGCTGTGACCACCCCGGTATATCGCTACCACGCGCGTTTCCACATTTGGGATGTGTTCTTTCAGCTCTGCAAGCTGGTGACCAACGAGCAGGCCTTCCTTGTGCGTGCGCACGGCAACCAATCGCACTTTGCCATCGGCAAATTCGAGCACCTGCAGCGCGCCCGGATACTGAATCAGCCGCTTTATGTGGCGGGTCACGAGTTTTTCCGGAGCAATAATAAAATCGACCGGCATCGCCTCCTGGGCAAATAGTTTCTCGTGGATCTCCATATATTCCGGGGCCCGCACGCGCGCTATCTTTGTCGGCGTATGAAACAGGGTGTAAGCAACCTGGCATGCGACCATGTTGGTTTCGTCACTGTCAGTCAGCGCGATGATCATATCGGCATCGCCGGCACCTGCCGCTTTCAGCACGCCGGGAAACGAGGCTCGACCCTGGATGGTGCGCAGGTCCAGCCGATCCTGCAGCTCGCGCAGGTGCACGGCATCGATATCGACGATAGTTACTTCATTGGCTTCTTCGCGAGCCAGATGATATGCAACGGTTGAACCGACCTGGCCTGCCCCGAGAATGATAATTTTCATGCGTTCCGCCGAACCTCACGCGAAGGCGCGCCGATTCTACAACACTTCGAGGTTGGCATACGCCATGACCAGCCATTTGGTGCCGGACTGTTCGAAGTTGACCTGCAGGCGGGCATGTGAACCGTCGCCTTCATAGTTGAGAACAACCCCCTCGCCGAACTTGCCATGCCGGACCCGTTGCCCCAGCCGCATCCCGGCTGGCGCCTCTGACTGCTGTATGCCCCGTTTCGGCCGATAGACCGGCCGCGAGACCTGCACCCGCGGCCGAACCTCTTCCACCAGCTCCTGAGGCAGTTCGCTGATAAAGCGCGACGGCAGCCCAAACGTATCCATGCCATGCAGGCGCCGCTGCTCAGCGTAGGTCAGATATAGCTGTTTCATCGCGCGCGTGATGCCCACATAACACAGGCGTCTTTCCTCCTCCAGCGCCTTACTGTCGCCGGTAGACAGCCGGTGGGGGAACAAACCGTCCTCCATGCCCGACAGGAACACCAGCGGAAACTCGAGCCCCTTGGCAGAATGCAGGGTCATCAACTGCACACAATCGTCCCACGGATCACCCTGGTCGTCACCGGACTCGAGTGCTGCGTGCGCCAGAAAAGCATCCAGCGGCGGCATCTCCAGCTGCTCGTCCGGCATAAATCCTCGCGCAGCGCTGACCAGCTCTTCGAGATTCTCTACCCGCGCCTGACCTTTCTCACCCGGATCCTTGCCGTAATGCGCAACCAGCCCGCTGCGATTTACCACGATGTCGACACGTTCATGCAATTCCAGGTCGCGTGTCTGGTGATCGAGTTCTTCGATGAGGCGCATGAACTCGAACAGGCTTCTGGATGCCCGCCCGCGTATACCCTGTTCTATTAACGCGCCAGCCGATTTCCACAGCGATGTGGCATTGGCCTGTGCATACTCGCGCAGCATTTCCACGGTGCGCGCGCCGATGCCCCGGGTTGGCTGATTAACAACCCGCTCAAAAGACGTGTCGTCATCACGATTGATCAGCAGTCGCAGGTATGCCAGTGCATCTTTGATTTCAGCGCGCTCGAAAAACCGCAAACCGCCATAAACGCGATAAGGCATCGCAGCATTAATCAGCGCCTCTTCGAACACCCGTGATTGCGCATTGGAGCGATACAAAATTGCCGTTTCCTGGCGAGCCCCGCCCTGCTCACTCCAATCCTTGATTTTGCCGACCACAAACTGGGCTTCGTCGCGTTCGTTAAAACCCGAGTAAATGCGAATCGGTTCGCCGTCTTCACCCTCCGTCCAGAGGTTCTTCCCCAACCGCGACGTGTTGTTTGCAATTAACTTATTGGCGGCGCCGAGTATTGACCCGGTCGAGCGATAGTTTTGCTCCAGGCGGATAAGTCGTGTTTCTGGATAGTCTTTCTGAAACCGGTGCAGATGTTCGATTTTTGCACCGCGCCAGCGATAAATCGATTGATCGTCATCGCCGACTACAAAGGGTATGCCGTCCGTGCCGGCCAGCAAACGCAGCCAGCGGTACTGAATAACGTTGGTGTCCTGAAACTCGTCAACCAGTACGTTGCGAAAACGACGGCGATAATGAGAAAGCAGTTCTTCATTGTCACGCCACAACTCAAACGCGCGCAGCAGCAACTCTGCAAAATCTACCAGACCGGCCTTGTCGCAGTTACGTTGATAAACATCGTAAAGGTGCACCATTTGCCGTCGCGTAGGATCGTCCTCCGCTGCCAGTTCGGCCGGGCGCAAGCCCTCATCCTTGTTGCGATTGATAAATCCGCGCACGTCCTTCGGCACCCAGCGAGACTCGTCCAGTTCCATTTCCCGAATCAGGCGACGAATGACCCGCAGCTGATCATCGGCATCGAGGATCTGGAAATTCTGCGGCAGCCCCGCCTCCTGCCAATGGCGACGCAACAGACGATGTGCCAGGCCATGGAAGGTGCCGACCCACATCGATGCTGCGGGTGTCTCCAGCAGGGATTCGATGCGGCCACGCATTTCGGCGGCGGCCTTGTTGGTAAATGTCACTGCCAGGATGCTGTGGGACGAAACGTCTTCCACCCCCACCAACCAGGCTATGCGGTGTGTCAGCACGCGTGTTTTGCCACTACCCGCACCGGCCAGTACCAACACTGGCGCTGCGGGAGACGTTACGGCTTCGCGCTGCGAATCGTTCAGACTGCCCAGTACCGGCGTAACATCCATCGGTCTATTTTATCTTTTTTGCGGCGTCGCAAACGAGGCATAACTGCCTCGTTTGCCGCTTGTGACTACTCATCAGCACAAATCCAGATGGTGTTTGTCTGATTGTCCTCAGTCATTTGTATCTGACGGCAACCGGAAAGATCCATATTCGGTTCATTGTCCTCGGAACAGATGGGTGCGGAAGCCGGGTCCCAGTACACAATCGGTGGCGGCCTGCGATCGAAATCACCCAGACCCAATGTATTGCGCCGCTCCACTACTTCGTCGTACATACCCTGCGCCATGGAGCATGCCTCTTCTTTTTGTTCATCAGTGAGCCGGCGGGCCAATTGAGAGGCGGCAACATTACCAAACATGGGCTCCGTGCCGGACATTTCCGCTACCGCGGTCCATGCGTAGCCGGAAACCTCGGGCGGTACCGGCGCATCACGCATCGCGTAGATCTGTTCCAGGGCGGAATCCTGAGATTTGAATTCCACTTCGCGCCGCTTGTCCCCAATGCGTGCATACAGATTGGCCATCTCGCTCATTGCATAAATAGAGCCGCGGATGGCCGCATCACGATACAACTCCAGCGCCTCTGCCGGGTTCGTGCGCGATATGCGCTTGGCAAGTATTTGTTGCGCCCACATATCGCCATTACTGGCCAGACCGCGCAGGGTTTCGTCATCGTACTGATCGTACGGCTGCTCGTAGACATACCCGTCGCTGCCGTCGGGCACCGGATAACCGCGACTCATCGCCCAGTTGCGCCACTCGCCTTCGAGACGGCCAAAACCATACTCGCGCAGCAACACCGCCAGATCCATGCTGTCGACGATTTCAATAGCCGGTTCATCTGCTGCCGCTTCGGTCTCGGTGGCGTCCGGCACAGCTATGTCATCCTGTTTCACTGCAGGCGGCGGTGCGTCAACAACTGGCGCCACGCTATCGCCAGCCGCGCGTAACTCAAGCGGCTCGTCGCGTAAAGCGAAGACCGCAAGTAGCACAACGACAGCGGCCGCCAGCAGGAACGATATAGCGATTTTCATGCCGCCAGTGCACCCTGTATATAGTGGTCGCCAAGCAACAACAGAAACAATCCCATGAGGTAAGTGATGGAGTAAGCAAAAGTCTGCATCGGCAATTCAGCGCGAGGCCGAAACTTCAATGCGAGTGCATAGTACAGAAATCCCGCGTCAAGAATGAGCACACCGGCGAGATAGGCGGGGCCGCTCATCCCCGTGAGGTAGGGCAAGATACTGGCAATAACCAAGAGGATTGTGTAGAGCAGGATGTGCAGCCGGGTAAATGCGTCGCCATGGGTCACCGGCAGCATCGGTACACCGGCGTCGATATATTCTTTGCGGCGCGATATTGCCAGGGCCCAGAAGTGCGGCGGCGTCCAGGTGAAAATTATTATGAAAAGCAGCAGTGCATTTGGATCGAGCTGTCCGGTCACTGCGGTCCAACCCAGAACGGGTGGCGCCGCACCGGCCGCGCCCCCAATGACAATATTTTGCGGAGTAGCGTGCTTCAGAAACGCCGTGTAGATAATGGCATAGCCAATCAATGACACAAATGTGAGCAATGCAGTCAACGGATTAACGAAGAACACCAGGAGCAGCATTGCCAGCAGACCCAGGATCATCGCAAAACTCAGTGCCTGCTTTTCGTTGAGAATGCCCTGTGGCAACGGGCGACGACGGGTACGATTCATACGTTCGTCGATGCGCCGATCCAGCACATGATTGATGGCGGCAGCTGAGGATGCAGCCAGCGCAATGCCCAGCGATGCGAATACAAATATGTCCAGCGGGACAAGTCCCGGCGTGGACAGCAGCATGCCAACCATCGCTGTAAACACGATCAGTGACACTACCTTTGGCTTGCACAGTGCAAGGTAGTTGCCTAGTCGGTTTGTCAGGGTAAGGGTAGTCACGGTTTCCGGGGCAGATCGTTTGGGGCGCTGCCTGTGTCTACTGTCAGGCCAGTCGCCAGGCAGAATAATTCAGCGACACCGTCGCCAGCACCAACAGCGCTGCCACACCATTGTGGGCAACAGCCGGTGCCAGCGGCAAGCCCTTGAGCACAATAGTTATACCCAGCCCGATTTGCGCCAGTAATATTACTACGATGGCCGAACCTGAGGCCGTGGTCGCGCGGTCACTGCCACGCAAAGCTGCCGACAAGCCGATCGCGCCGACTATCAGCAAAGTCACCAAAGCGCCGAGCCGGTGCACCAGATG
>JAOTXR010000019.1 GCA_029862285.1 Gammaproteobacteria bacterium | reverse complement strand
GGCGCGCGACGTCGAAAACCTGGTGTACCTTGAGCAGTGCAATCGGCTTGATTGCCGGCCCGGACAAACCGCCCTGAACGTTGCCGATTACCGGCTGCCGCGATTCCACGTCGATGGCCATTCCCATAATCGTATTGATAACAGCCAACGCATCGGTACCCGCCTCTATGCAAAGACGTGCGTTTTCTGTGATGTCGGTCTGGTTTGGGGACAGTTTGGTAATCAGCGGTTTGTCGGTCACCGCGCGGCAGGCGGCAACTACACGTGCAGACATTTGCGGGTGATTGCCAAAGGCGACGCCGCCTTCCTTGATGTTGGGGCAGGAAATATTGATTTCGATCGCGTCTATCGGTGAGTCGTCGAAGCGGCGGGTGACTTCGACATAGTCATCTATGGTCGAACCACAGACGTTTGCAATAAAACGGGTCTCGCCGAAATCCAGCGTTGGCAGGATTTCGTTGATTAC
Source organism: Gammaproteobacteria bacterium (assembly GCA_029862285.1). GTDB lineage: Bacteria > Pseudomonadota > Gammaproteobacteria > Steroidobacterales > JABDKV01 > JABDJB01. The sequence goes on along the minus strand of JAOTXR010000019.1, from coordinate 12,904 downwards.
CACGTCGACCCCCGGGTTCTGCAGTCCAATGGCATTAAGCATGCCCATTGGTGTTTCCCACACACGATGTGGGGGATTGCCCAGCCGGGGCTCCAGCGTAGTGCCTTTTAAGACGACTGCGCCGACCTGCCGGTTGGAGAAGCCGTCCACACGCGTATACTCTTCGCCAAAGCCGACACAACCCGACAACAAGACGATGGGCGACGCTAATTCAAGACCGCAGAGGTCGGCCTTGAGCGACGATGGTGGCAAAGTGGCGTCGATGTCGTTCAAATTCTGCTACCCATACTCATACCCATGCGCGACAGCATTCATCTATGTTACACGTAGTTCTTTACCAGCCGGAGATTCCACCAAACACGGGCAATGTAATCCGCCTGTGCGCCAACACCGGTGCTTGCCTGCATCTGGTCCACCCACTGGGTTTTGAACTCAGCGAACGGCGGATGCGGCGTGCTGGTCTGGATTATCACGACTACGCCGATATCCGTGAACATGAATCTCTGGAAGCATGTATGCAGACCTTGTCGTCTGCAACACTTTATGCGGTTTCCACTCGTGGGAAGACGCGTCACGATGCCGTTGACTATTGCGACGGTGATGCCCTGGTGTTTGGCCCGGAGACGCGCGGTTTGCCACAGGCGCTGCTCGACAGTTTGCCGCAACGCCAGGTGCTACGAATCCCAATGCGTCCGGATAGCCGCAGCTTGAACCTGTCAAACGCAGTTGCAGTTATGGTCTACGAAGCCTGGCGACAGCTGGGGTTCAAAGGCGCCGGCTAGTCAATATTCGCGGCGGAGTTCACGCCCCATCAAAATCGCAACCGCATTTTTTGGATCACGATTTTCGTAGAGCACACGATAAATCTCTTCGGTAATCGGCATATCGACCTCGAGCCGCTGCGCAACTTCCCACACCGCCCGTGCCGCGTGCACGCCTTCAACGACCTGACCGATCTCACGTTGCGCAGCTTCGATACCCTTGCCTGCAGCCAGCGCGAGCCCCATACGGCGGTTGCGGGATTGGTCGTCGGTACATGTCAACACCAGGTCGCCCATGCCGGCCAGACCCATGAAGGTATCGGCCCGGGCACCCAGCGCCAGACCCAGCCGAGTCATTTCGTATAAGCCGCGCGTAATCAACGCCACGCGAGTGTTGGCGCCAAAGCCCAGGCCGTCGCAGATACCAGCGCCGATAGCCATGACGTTCTTGACCGCGGCGCCGACCTCGACACCGATTACGTCAGTGGTTGTATAGGCCCGGAATTGCTCGGTTGAAATCGTCGCGGCAATGTCATGGGCGAAGGCCTCATCCTCCGATGCGACAGTCATCGCCGTTGGCAGGCCACGACCCACTTCCGAGGCGAACGTGGGCCCGGATAACATCGCTTTTGGTATCTCGTCACCCAGTACGTCGGTCGCGACCTCATGTGGCAATTTGCCGGTATCCATCTCAAATCCCTTCGTCGCCCAGCACAACCTTGCGCCGGGGAGCAGCAGCGGCTTCACTCGTTTGAGAACTTCGCGAAACGCGTGGCTGGGTACCGCAATGAGCACGTCCGTCGCTGCACCGAGTGCCCGCGACAGGCTTGGTTCTACCTGAAGGGCATCGGGAAATTTTGCGCCTGGAAGGAATGCCCCGTTGACGCGCTCACGCTTGAGCTTCTCAATATGATCAGTTTCGTGACCCCACAAGAGAGTCGGTCGGGCAGTGCGTGCAAACTGAATTGCCAGTGCGGTGCCCCACGAGCCGGCGCCAATTACAGCGATCGGTTTCCTGTGGTCCGTCAATGCTTGTCGCTGGTAGTCGCGCTTTCTGCTTTTGCCTTGGCCATCTCTTCCATCTGCTGGATGTAAAGGGCATCAAAGTTCACCGGCTGCAACAGCAATCCGGGAAACCCGCCTTTGCCGACCAGGTCAGTAATTGCTTCACGCGCAAATGGGAACAACAGGTTGGGGCAATATGCACCGATTATTTGCGCTTGTTCGTCCGGAGTAAACCCTTTGATCAGGAATACGCCGGCCTGATGCACCTCTACTATGAACGCGACTTTGTCGCCCAGCTTTGCTTCAGCTGTGACCGAAAGCACCACTTCACGCGTGTCGTCGCCAACCTGTGAATTCTTGGTCTGCAGGTTGAGGTTGATTTCCGGGCGCCACTCTTGACTGTAAACCGCTGGCGTATTGGGCGCTTCGAAAGACAGGTCTTTAACATACAGTTTCTGGATGACAATCTGCTTTTCTGGTGCGCTTGCGGCAGCTGTTTCGTCACTCATATGATTTTCCTTCTAAATCAGGTAATGTGCAGCGCGCTGTCGAGCTCACCGGCGTACTCGAGTTCATATAACTCGTCGCAGCCGCCAATATGCACGCCGTCGATAAAAATTTGTGGCACGGTACGCCGCTTGCTGAGTCGCTCCATTTCCTGACGGCGTTCCGGGTGCTCTTCCAGTCGAATGTCCTGATAGTCGATCCCCTTGCTCTCCAGTAGCGATCGGGCGCGAACACAATAGGGACATCGTGCTGTGCCATAAACTATCACCTCTGCAACCGCCGGTTCAGCCTGCACTGAAGAGCTCATGATTTTTTTCCGGCTTTCTCCAGCGGCAGGTGCTCCTCCCGCCACGCGAGCAGACCACCACGGAGGCTGAATACGTGCTCGAATTCTGCCCGCCGCAGGTGCGCAATTGCACGTGGCATATTGGCACCGCGTTCATCGTAGGCAATAACCGGCTTGTTCCGGAAACGTTTGAGTGAATCAATCTGCTTGTCAAAATCCACCAGCTGCAGGTTCTTCGCACCTGACAGGTGGCCGGTTGCGTATTCTTCTGGCTTGCGCAGATCCAGTACCAGCGCGCCCTTGTTCATGAGCCGTACCGCCTGATCCGGACTGACCGCATAGCGGCTGGAACCGGCCATACGTATCTCGTTGTACAGCAATAACGCGCCGGTGACCGCCGCGGCCGCAACTAGTAGCAGGTGATTGGTAGCGAATTCCAGTAGTTGATTCATTGCAACACGGACGCGCGGGCGAAGCGGCGCATTATAGCACCGTATTACTGGTTCCTTGCGGCCGTAATCAGGGTTTGACTCAGGGTCCTTTTTCTAGTCCGATGCGCATCGATGACGCTAAAAACACTGGTGTTGCCCGTGATTGCTGCAGTTCTGTATGCAGGTGTCGGCATGGCGGCCGGCGACAGGGCGGACAAAGAGCGCGAACTCGATCAGGTTCGGCACAGAATTCAGAAACTTCGTAATGTCATCGACTCCGACGTGGAGCGGCGTGACAGCGTCACCGCAAGGTTGCGCGATATCGAACGCTTGCTGGGCTCGGTACGAAGAAATCTCAACGACCTGCGAACAGAGCGCGAAAGCACCGAAGCGCGGCACCAGGCTCTGCAGGAACAAAAAAGGCAAAAAATCGCAGAACTGGATCACGAACGTGCCGGGCTCGCAGGCCAGTTGCGGGCCGCTTATATCAACGGCAACGAGGAGCGGTTGAAATTGCTCCTGAGTAACCGCGATCCGGCAGTCATTGGCCGGCAGAGTGTTTATTACCGTTATTTGACTGAAAGCCGGGTTGCGCATATCCAAAGCGTGGAAAAAAATCTTGCTGAACTGACACGTATCGAAATTGAAGTTGCGGCCGAAAACGATCGGTTGGCTGAACTCGAGCGCCGTCGTGCTGAAGAGTTGACCAGTCTGGAAGGTGGACGGGAAAAACGTAGCGCAATAGTCAGTTCTCTGGAGCAGCGTATTCGTCAGGGAGGTTCTGCACTTACCGGCCTGCAGCGCCAGGAAGAGGCTCTTGTTAGATTGCTCCAGGAACTCGAGCGAGTCCTCGCCGAGTTTCCGGTCGAGTCGCAGCGACCCTTTGTGGAACTCAAAGGCAAACTTGCCTGGCCGGCAAAAGGCAGATTACTGGGTAATTTTGGCCGGCCGAGATCCGGCCGCTCCATGAAATGGAATGGTGTGCTGATAGGTGCCGAGCGTGGCGAACACGTACGCGCTATCGCGCATGGGCGCGTCGCATACGCGGACTGGTTGCCCGGATTGGGACTACTGGTGGTGATAGAGCACGGCGATGGCTACCTGAGTCTGTACGGACACAACGAACGACTGGATAAATCGGCCGGCGACTGGGTCGATGCCGGGGAGGTTGTCGGAACAGTTGGCGACAGTGGCGGCCAGCCACAACCGGCGCTCTATTTTGAAATACGTCATAAGCGAACGCCGGTCAATCCGCACCACTGGTTCGCGCATAAAGTAAGCGTGGCGAAATGAAGTCCTTTTAGCGGTGGCCAGGCAGGATCCATGAATCGTCCCGGCCGCCCGGAGTTGTTGGCCCCTTCTTCTCTTTAAAAATCAGCCGACTACACTGTAAATAGGCGTTTGTGATATCTTGAATTCCCGCCCAGCCGGTGACCCGGTTGTGTAAGGAGTATTAATGTCTGTTTTTTCACGCGGCCTGCTGGCGGTCCTCATCGGGGTTGTCCTCGGTGTATCGCTGAGCGTTGGCAGCATTGTGCTGGCCGAGCTCGAGGCCCGCGAGATCGAGGCGTTGCCGATCGCCGAGGCGCGCCTGTTTGCTGAAGTTCTCGAACGAGTCAAACGCGAATATGTTGACAGTGTCGACGATGCCGATTTGATCCAGTCGGCAATTCGCGGCATGGTCGCTGATCTGGATCCGCACTCGGCTTTCCTGGATTCCGAGGAATACCGCGATATTCGCATCAGCACCTCCGGCAATTACACCGGCGTTGGGCTGGAAGTGAATATTGAGGACAATCAGGTCGTAGTGGTATCGCCCATTGACCATACACCAGCCCATCGGGCCGGCATAAAACCCGGCGACATTCTTATGATGGTTGACGGCCATCCGATCGAACAGGACCTCGAAGACACCATTTCGCGGATGCGTGGGGAGCCGGGTACCCCGGTCCGACTAACCATAGCGCGAGACGGAGTCGAGGATCTTCTGCATTTCGATCTGAAGCGCGCGCGCATACAAATGACCAGTGTCCGCGCCACATTACTGGAACCCGGTTATGGCTACGTGAGGGTCAGTCAGTTTAGCGAGTCGACGTCCCGCGACCTGACCTCGGCGGTGCTGGAGCTGATGGACCAGAACGAGGACACACTCAACGGCATCGTCATCGATTTACGTAACAACCCTGGTGGCGTACTGGAAGCAGCCGTCGACGTTTCCGACGCGTTCCTGGAAATTGGTTCAATCGTATCTGCCAGCGGCCGTGCCATTGAAGCTGATTTTTCCATGGACGCCAACCCGGGAGATATTTCACGCGGTGCCAGCATCGCCGTTCTGATAAACGCCGGTACAGCTTCCGCTTCGGAAATCGTCGCAGGCGCGCTGCAGGATCACGATCGTGCTGTAATCCTCGGCTCGACCAGTTTTGGCAAGGGCTCCGTGCAAACGGTCATGCCGCTGTCCGACGGCCGCGCAATCAAACTCACGACATCTCGCTACTTCACACCGTCGGGCCGATCCATTCATCAGCTGGGTATAAAACCTGACATTGAGCTGGATGTGTCGGGCGACGATTCCGCCGATACCAGCCTGTGGCTGGAAGAAGCCGCATCGTTACTGCGCGAAGACTACCAGTTGCGCCAGGCACTGAGTCATCTGAAGACCGGCGCGATTCGACAAAGCGCAGTACGGTGATCGACCGCAAACATCATTCCTTCCGGTGGCTCCTGTTGACCGGCCTGATCGCAATCAGTGGCGCCGATGCGGCGCCAGCGGCAATCGCAATCATCATTGATGATCTGGGTTATCGTTATGAGGAGGGTAATCGCGCGGTTGCGCTGCCGGGTCCGGTCGCGTGTGCCATCATTCCGAATACTCCACATGGTGCTTCGATGGCTGCGGCGGCATATGCGAGTGGAAAGGAAATCCTGCTGCACTTGCCGATGCAGCCGCTGGACTCAGAAAGACCCGTCGGCGAAATGGGTATCGAGCTCGATACCACCCGGCTGGGTGTTACTGCGGTCCTGCGTGCCGGTATGGAGTCGGTTCCGCATGTCAGCGGCGTGAACAATCACATGGGCAGCCTGATCACCCGGCATCCAGGCCACATGACGTGGTTGATGAACGATCTCCAGGATAACAACCTGTTTTTTATCGATAGCGTTACTACTGAATCGAGCGTTGCACTTAGCATGGCGCGTGAACAGGGTGTTGCCGCAACACGTCGGGATCTGTTCATCGATTCAGAGCAGGCAAGTGAGGACGAGATCCTCCGGCGTCTGGAAGATCTGTATGCGTTGGCGTCACGCCGCGGTAACGCCCTCGGCATCGCGCATCCGTATCCGGTAACAATTGCCGTGCTCGAACGTGAACTACCGCGGCTTGCGACCCGCGGCATACGATTGGTTTCTGTGCGACAGCTCATTGCGTTGCGACAAGAACAGGCAGATTCGGCGCTGACTGAACGTGACGCGACAGGCGCGTCGCACTAACATCAGACGTGCCAGCCATAAGGACTGGCCGTTTTTCTTAAGGGGGCATAAGCCCGGCTGGGGTTGAGATGACAAAAAATATTTTGCTCGTTTTCATGTTGGCTGCCGCACTGGTTGCCTGTTCCAAAAAAGACGATCTGGACGATGCTGCTGCGAAAATGGCGCAGGATGCTCGCGACAAGGTCGACGGTTTGGTTGCGGACGACCCGCCGCAGAATATCGAGGATGCCCTCAAGCGAGTGGGCGACGCGCTGTCAAATGGTGATCAATCGGTATCTGCGGCTGATCTAAAGTCGTTGTTGCCCGAGGAGCTGGTCGGTCTCAAGCGCACAAGTTTCGATGCCGAACGCGCCGGTATTGGCATTAAGGTTTCAAAAGCACGTGCCGAATACGGTGAAGATGACACACGTATGAGCCTGATGATTACCGACTTGGGCGCTGTTAGCGGTCTCGCCAAGATGGGCATTGAATTGTTCGAAACGGAAGTCGACAAGGAAGACGAAAACGGTTTCGAAAAAACCACGACGTACAAAGGTCACAAGTCCTTCCAGCGCATGCAGCGCAGCGGTGACCAGAGCATCAGCGAAATAATGGTGTTCGTCGATGATAGATTTACCGTGCATCTCGACGCGCAAAACATGCCGTTTGAAAAGCTGGTTGAAGGAATGGGCCAGGTTGATCTGGACGCCCTGATAGCGATGAAAAAAACTGCAGCGACGACCGAATAACATGTCAATAATCGTTGTTGTGAAAAAGCGCGGACAGGCGGCGATTGCCGCGGACACTCTGCAGAGCGATGATTCGCTGTTGCTGCGGGCACAACATGTGGTCAATCATGAAAAAATCATTTCTTTTCGTGATAACTATCTCGGACTGGCCGGCTGGGCGGCGGCACAGGACATCATGGAGAGCCTTATCCGAAACCATGCCGAGCAACTGGATTTTACCGATCGCGGCAAAATCTTCGAGACGATGCGCCGGTTGCATTCGATCATCAAGACCGACTATCACATCGATACCAGCGAGGAAAAAGATCAGCCGGTTGAATCGAGCCAGCTTGCAATGCTCGTGGCCAATCCACAGGGCATCTTCGAAATCGATAGTTACCGGACGGTCAGCGAATACGAGCGCTTTTTCGCTCTCGGTTCCGGCAGAACTCTGGCTATCGGTGCGATGCAGGCACTTTACGATCGTCTGGATTCCGCGGAGGAAATCGCGATCGCCGGTATCGGGGCCGCGTGTGAATTCGATGACGGTTGTGGCCTGCCGGCAACCAGTTATACCGTCGAATTGCGGCGCTGAAACGCGAGGCTTGTGGCCGCGCAGACCCCCTCATATTCCGGCGGTTGCCACTGTGGCGGCGTCCGCTATGTATTCAGCACCGATAGCGCGCCGGCCCAATGGCCGGTGCGCCGCTGTACCTGCAGTTTTTGCATTCGTCTCGGCGCCCGCTACACTTCCGGGCCGGGCGCCCGGCTCGAAGTGACGGTACAGCATGCCTCGATGGCTGCGAGTTACGAATTCGGGACCCAAACGGCGGAATTTTTCCGTTGTAATCGCTGCGGTGTCATGCTTTTCGCCACCTGCAAATTAGATAATCAGCGTTTTGCCGTTATCAACATCAATACATTGGACGACGTGGAACAGTTAAGCCTGAACACCGTGGACGTCGATTTCAACGGAGAGCATGTCGAGAATCGGCTGGAGCGCCGGCGCCGCAACTGGATTGGGGATGTCAGCGTCAGGTACGTCAATGCGTAGTATTGCCTGCGCAGGAGTCAACAAAGTGCAGAACTTATTTTCCACGCGCGTGTACGTCGCATTCTTCTTCATTAGCGTTCTGGCCGCATGTGCACCAGAGACGCCATCAACCCCGGCGACGGCACAGGACGATGCTGCACCGGCAGCCGCAGGTGCCGGTAGCAGGGCCAGTTATGTTGCAAGCGCCGGCGCCGCAAAGCGGTTCGATATCTATGCTCCGGTCAGGTTGTCGGCCGATCTCAGTGAACTGAGCGATAACCAGCGCATCATGATCAGGCTGTTGATAGGTGCCGCCAAAATCATGGATGAGTTGTTCTGGCTCCAGGCCTATGGAGAGCCCGGGCCGTTTCTGGCCGCGGTGGAAGAAGACGCGCGTGATTTTGCTCGTATTAATTACGGCCCGTGGGATCGGCTGGCCGGCGACAAACCGTTTCTCCAGGGCGTCGATGAAAAACCACTCGGTGCGAATTTCTATCCTGCGGACATGACCCGTGAGGAATTCGAGCAAGCCACCATGGATGACAAGCAGGGGCTTTATTCGCTGGTACGCCGGGACGATAGCGGCGAACTTTATACCGTCCCTTTTCATGAGGCCTACGAGGATCGGCTCGAAGCCGCTGCGGCACTGCTGCTCGAGGCATCTGATTTCGCCGAAGACGAGGAGTTTCGTGATTACCTGCGGCTGCGTGCCGATGCGCTGGTCACAGATAACTACACGCCCAGCGACATGGCGTGGCTGGACATGAAAAATAATAAGATCGATGTCGTTATCGGTGCCATCGAAAACTACGAGGACCAGCTTTTTAACTATCGCGCAGCCTATGAGGCATACGTGTTGCTAAAGGACATGTCTTGGAGCGAACGTCTGCAACGTTTTGCGTCGTTTCTGCCTGACCTGCAGCGCGCACTACCGGTACCCGACGAGTACAAAACGGAGAGCCCCGGTAGCGATTCGGATCTCAATGCTTATGATGTAATCTTCTACGCGGGGCACAGTAACGCCGGCAGCAAGACAATCGCGATCAACCTGCCCAATGATGAGGAGGTCCAACTGGCAAAAGGCACGCGCCGCTTACAATTGAAGAACGCCATGCGGGCAAAATTCGACAAGATACTCATGCCAATTAACGACACCCTCATTGATCCTGCCCAGCGTCAGCACATTACTTTCGATGCGTTTTTTGCCAACACAATGTTCCATGAAGTTGCCCATGGTCTGGGCGTAAAAAACACCATCAATGGACGGGGAACGGTACGCAATGCCCTGCAGGAACTGGCATCGGCGACCGAGGAGGGCAAGGCGGATATCCTCGGTTTGTGGATGATCACCTGGCTCACCGACAACGGCGAATTGCCGGAAGAAAAACTGATGGATCATTACGCGACCTTCCTCGCCGGCATCTTCCGCTCGGTGCGTTTCGGCGCATCCAGCGCGCATGGCCGCGCCAATATGGTGCGTTTCAATTTCTTCGATCAGGCCGGTGCTTTCGATCGCACCGATGCAGGTCATTACCAGGTGAACTTCGAGCAAATGCGCCAGGCTGTTGACGCACTGTCGAGGCGGATACTCACATTGCAAGGTGACGGCGACTACGCAGCCACGCAACAGCTTATGGATTCCATTGGAGTAATTCCCGAGGCCCTGCAAACTGATCTCGACCGGCTAAATACTGCCGGGATACCGGTGGATATCGTGTTCGAGCAGGGTGCAGACGTGCTCGGTCTTTAGCCCGGAGTTAATCCGGCTTCGTGTTGATCATTTCCCTGTTGGCCGCCGCGGCACTGGTCTGTGCAGTGTTGTGTATCCGTTACGACTACGCCGGGCGACGCCGGCTGGTTTATTTCTTCAAACCGGCGGCGACGATCCTGATTATCACGCTGGCAGTGTTGCTGGCGCAGCATGCGCCACCGGCTTATCGGACGTGGATTATTGCAGGTCTTTGTTTTTCACTCGTAGGCGACATCATGCTGATGTTGCCGCGCGATCGTTTTCTCGCCGGGCTGGGCGCATTCCTCGTTGCACACTGGTGTTACATCACGGCTTTTGCCAGCCTTCCCTCAGATCCGAATTTCTACGTGCTGCCGTTGTGGCTGGGTTTTGGTATCGGCGTGTTCTATTTCATCAAACCAAAGAAAAAGGTTATACGTGCCGCGGTGTTTGTGTATGTCATTTCCATTGTGACCATGACCTGGTTGGCGGTGGAAAACTGGCGCCTGGCTGGACTCGCACTGGCCGGCGTTGGGGCGCTTTTGTTTCTCACGTCCGATACATTGATCGGCTTGCGGCGTTTCCGCGGTAACTGGCATTCGGGCCAGGCGCTGACCCTGGGCACCTATTTTCCCGCTCAGCTACTCATCGCCGGTTCTCTCGGCGCAGTATCGGCCACCAGTGCTATCTGACTGACCGCAATCGCCCTGTTCTGGTGCCATCAGGGGGTCAGTAGTTTCGCGAAGCGTTCGGTGTCTTTGATCGGTTGAAAATCAGGATCTGAGACGATGAACTGACGATATTGCTCATCGGTTGCGACGGCGTCGACCAGCGCGTCAATTGCACCGTCCTGGTCGCCTGTCTTTAACCGTGCCAGTGCCTGGTAATAAAGTGCCTCGGCGTTTCTCTGTGAAATCGCTACCGACTTGTCTACCAGATCCAGTGCCCGGGTACTGTCGCCCAGATGAGCGTAATACAGACCCAGCAGCCCAATGGTCGCCCAGTCGAGTTCGTTAATTTCCAGATTGGCCTCGGCCAGCTCGGCAGCGCGAGCGTAGGCTTCGGCAGACAGCGTCTCGTTGCCCGGTACAAACCGATGCGATTCTGCCAGGCGTCCCCACAGCCGGTGATCATCCGGTGCGATTTCCAAAGCCTTTTCTTGCATGTCCACTGCATTGGAAAACTGGCCGGCATAATAATAGCGCAAACCCATATTAGTGTAGCCGCGTCGGGTTGGCTTCAGTTCCAGCGATCGGTCGTACGCGACGCGAGCCTGTTCGCTCTCACCAAGCATCCAGTAGGCAGCACCCAGGCTGCTATAGCCAGCCGCGCTGTCCGGTGAGAGATTACTGGCCATTTCAAAGTACTTGACTGCATCGGCATAGTTTTCGGTGTTGTAGTAGAAGTGGCCCGTGGCCTCAAGAGCTCGCCAGTAGTTCTTTTTCAAGTCAACCGCGCGCAGAAAAGTCGCTTCAGCCTCGTCACGGCGGTCTTGGATCATGCGGATCTCACCCAGTTCGATGTACGCATTCACCGCCGTTGGCGACATCGCGATTGCCTGGCTCAGTTTCTCTTCGGCCTTTTCATACCAGCCGCGATGGCGGTAAAGGGTGCCCAAAGCGATTTGGATTTCGCTGCTGAGGCCAGGGTCCAGTTCCGCCGCCTTGTCGCAAGCGGCTTCAGCTTTGTCGAAGTCGCTAGTGGCGTAATTAAATTCATAGAGGCTCAAATGCGCTTCGCAGAGACCGGCATAAGCGCGAGAGAAATTTGGATCTATGTCCAGGGCACTGCGAAAAAGCTGGCTGGCGGCGTTGAAAACGTCCATGTCCCCCGGGCTACGCAGGCGCTCGACACCCTGTAGATAAAAAACATAAGCGCCGATATCTTCGGTTGGTTTCTCCTGCAGATGCTCCTCTGAGTCGACTGACAATGCAATCTTCAGCTCGTTGACCACGCCAGCGGCAATTTCCTCCTGAATCGCAAAAATATCTTCCAGTTTTCGATCGTAGGTTTTGCTGAAGGCATTATAGCCATCTGCACCGTCGATCAATTGCGCGCTAACACGTATCCGATCTCCGGACTGACGCACGCTGCCTTCGAGTACATAGCGAACAGAAAGGTTGCGGGCAACATCGCGTATGTCGATCTGTTGGCCGCGAAACTGAAACGAGGAACTGCGCGCTGCGACACTGAGTTCGCGCAGACCCGCCAGCATGATGAGTATTTCTTCGGCCAGTCCGCTGCCGAAGTGATTGGCATCCTCCGCTCCACCAAAATTCTCGAAGGCCATTACAGCAATGGAGTTGGGTGGTGCCTCTACGAGGGTGAATGACTGAGAGGCCAGAGTTTGCGTATCGACCGGCATATCGCGAAACACTTTTACACCAATCGTGTACGCGCCGATGAGTAACAACGCAGTGACCGAAAGAACCACCACATAGTCAGTTTTTTGCTTGACCCTTTCGGAATCGCCGCGCCATAAAGGCAAGTCGAACAGCAGACCCTCCGGTTCGATCCGGATCACCCAGGCGAGAAAAAACACCACGGGAAAACCAACGATCGAGCCGATAATCAGTGCACGAAGCGTCCAGGCAGGAAAACCCAGCGGTTCGGCGGTTACTTCGGCGATCTGCAACATCAGCCAGGCACCGACGGCGTAGACAGCGACAACCCGCAGGACCTCCCGGCGCTGGATTTCGGCGGAAATCGCTTTCAGTATCTTAAACGTGACGGCCTCTCCCTCTTCGTACTGACGCTTAGCCCGTGATTATAGCTGAGCAACCGGCGGCTAGAACTTCGGAAAATCTATATTAGTTCAGAAACTTAAAAGATTGCCTTATATATGCAATCGGGCATGCGCCTCGCATTTAGACTGTGACCGAACTATGCTCAAAGCACAAACCAATAAAGGGGGTTGTGACGATGACCATGATGCTTCCACCGGGACCACCGGATA
>JAOTXR010000297.1 GCA_029862285.1 Gammaproteobacteria bacterium | reverse complement strand
GCGGGTTGGCATCAATCCAGCTACGAGTAGCCCGCACCAGCACCGCGTTATCGATAAAGGCCTCGGCAAAGGCGGCAAACCACATGCCCACAGACGACACAACGGCGCGCTGCATGTGGGTGTAGCCGGGCATCGGGCAGTGCCGGTAGTCGCGCGCCTGGATCAGGCAGGATTCGGCGGAAGCCTGACAAAGTTGTGACAGGTCGTTCAATGCGTCACGCATGAACAGCCGTGTGGCAACCAGCACCTGGTCGTTGCGGCTGCGGCCGGTATGTACTTTTTCGCCCACGGGTCCCAGGCGTTCTGCCAGCCAGAACTCAATCGCCGAATGACCGTCTTCGAAGTGCTCATCCAACACCAGGTCACCGGCGCAGTATTGTTCGGCCAGCGTTTCCAGTTCTGCATTGATGCTCGAACTCTCGGCCTCGGTGAGTATGCCGATACGGGCCAGCCCGACTGCATGTGCTGCCGTGGCCTGCATGTCATACAGCAACAGGTGCCGGTCGAGGACGACATCGTCGCCGGCCAGAAACCGCATGATTTGTTCATCGGTTCGGGTTTGTTTACTGCTCCATAGAAAGCTCATCGCTCAGCCCCTCGAGTTCACGCTGGCCACATGCCAGGTTGATATTCTGTATTGCCTGGGTGGCGGCGCCTTTTAGCAGGTTGTCCAGAGTCGCGAACACCACCAGGCGCCGGCCATCGGCCGATAATTGCCAGCCACCGACTGTCGCGTGGTGCTTGCCGGCGGCGCCGGCTACCAGTGGAGTTTCATCGGTGATCCTGATCAGTGGTTCATTTGCATAGCAGCGCTGGTACATCATCCGGATGTCGCCATGCATCATCGATTTCGCCAATGTCATCGTGACAGTCATCGAGATGCCGCGAAAAAACTCCGCAACGTGCGGGAAGAAACGCACTTCGGTACCGAGTCGATGACTTACTTCTCTTTCATGCAGGTGGCCGATGGGTTGATATGGCAAAAGGTTATCCGCGAGTACCGCAGCATCGTTTTTCTTTGACGGCTTAGTGCCGGCGCCACTGTAACCGGAGACGCCGAAACAATGCGGTGGCTCATCCAGAAAATCCGCCAGCGGCGCCAGCGCCAGTTGCATGGCAGTCGCATAGCAACCCGGGTTGCTGATCCAGTGCCGGTCTTGTTGCTGGTCGCGCGTCAGTTCCGGCAGTCCGTAGTGCCAGTCGTCGCTGAAGCGATGATCGCCACTCAGATCGATGACAATAGTCTTGCCGTCGTCCAGTTTCGCGACATAGTCATCCGACAGCCCGTTGGGCAATGCAAGCACACAAACGTCGACCTCACGTTGTGCAACTTCGTCGACGCCGAGATTTTCGAAATGGAGTTCCGGGTCCGCGCCAGGTACGTATTCAGCGACAGGCTGGCCGGCCAGTTCACGGGAACTGGCAAAATTCAATTCCAGACCCGGGTGACCGCCGACCAGCCGCATGAGTTCGCGACCGACATAGCCGCGTGCGCCTACCAGACCCAGTTTTGTCCGCTTTGCTGTCATTGATCCAACCTCAATAGAGTGTTTCCTGCGCCGAATTGGCGTGATCGACACAACGGCTGATTAGCCCCATGTCATCCAGGCCATACCAGTAGACGTTCCAGTCCTCGCCCTTGATGCAGCCATCGCAGTTTTGAAAGTAAAAGCGGTTTATCGGATTATCCGGGCGGGCCCGCCAGAACAGCTTCGGGTGTTCGTTGCGCATCCGCCGCCACAGCGCCGTACCCAGGCCTTCACCCTTTGCCTTGTCGGTAACCGCAAACTTGTCCAGCCGTGGTACCGGCCCGCCACGCACGACCAGGGCCGCGGCTCTATAGCTATCGCTGATGTAAGCGGCTTCGAGTTCAGCCTTATCGGTATAGTCTTGTGCCAGTCGCCGTCCAAAACTCGATTCGAGCGCCTCGCGCAGCCGTGTCTGGTCGATAGCATTCCAGTCTCGGTGTACGGCAATTTTCTCCCCCAGCCGTACAAAGGTTCCTGAACCACGATGGGTAAACAACTCTTGTGCCAGCAGTGCGGGCTGGGTAATCGACACAGATGACGTAGGTGGTATCTCCCGCAGCAGGGTGTTGATTTGCTCCAGTTTCAGACGCATGCCCGAGTGCAGCCAGTCCTGTCGCATCAATCTTTCGTAATCCGTCGCCAGGTTGATAGATGGAATAATTTTTTCCTGCGCATCGAGGATGCCACCGGTGCCGGTGAGAAAAATAATCTTCAGCGGCGCGACCGCGCGCACGAGAGCGTTGGTTGCCACATCCGCGTTGACATTGACAATTTGCCCGTCGGCCGTCTCGCCCAGGGGCGACAACACCGGTATTACATGGCTCTCCACCGAATGCCGCACAGGATCCAGGTGTACTTTGCTGATCTCGCCCACCATGCCGTACTTGCCGCTTTCCAGCAGCTCGGTTTCGAAAACGCCACTGGTAATGGACACGGCCCGGGTGCCGGCATCGCGTAATGCCTTGACCAGCGCCAGGTTCTCGCGCATGAATACCTGGCGTGCAGCCTGCAATACCGCCGGCGAAGTAACCCGCAGACCATCTCGGATTTCGCTGTCGATACCGCGTTCGGCCAGTTCGGCACTGAGTTGCGGGCCGGCACCATGTACAACAATCGGTGTTAACCCGACCTGTTGTAAAAAAATCAGCGACGAGGTGAGTTGCTCGAGATCGGACTGCAGCGTCGCACCACCGATCTTGATAATGGCAAACTGGTCGGAATCGAGATCGGAATAACGCTTCAGATACTGCTGAATTTCCTTTTCGCTGCCAAAACTGGCCAGCAGCTTGCTGATAGTCGCGCGCACCTGTTTGTTGGCCGGTGTTGTTGAACGTGTCATTGGGCCAGCCTCGCGTAAATATCCGTGACCTGTTCCAGTTGCGATAACGCAACCCATTCATTGACTGCATGCGCCTGCGCGATATTGCCCGGACCAAAAACCAGCGCCGTCATGCCGGCGGCCGAAAACAAGGCGGCCTCGGTCCAGAAATCCACCGGCTCTCCCACCGGCAACGCCAGCGTCTCCGCCAGCGCTTGACTATCGGCAGGCGGATAGGCGCCCTGCGCGGGCAAAGACGGCGCGACAAAACCCGGCTCGAACCCGGCAACTTCGTGTGGCTCGGCCAGCTGGCAAAAGTGGGTGAGTAACGCGTTACTGTCCTGGCCGGGCAGGGTACGTATGCCGAATTTGAGCTCCGCATGCGGTGCAATGATGTTTGGCTTGATGCCGCCTTCGACACGCCCGATGTTGAAACGAATTCCGAGTAGGCTCCCATAGGCCTCATCGTTGTCGGCAGCATGCGTCAGGGCGCGATCGGCCCAACGCACCGCACGGTGTACAGCGCTGTTGTCCAGTGCCCCGGCACCACTGGCATGCCCGGCTTGCCCTGCGAACTGCATGCTTGCAGTGGCGATGCCACGATGGGCGAGCACCGCTTTGGCGTTTGTCGGCTCAGCAACAACGACGCTTTCAAAACCATGCTGGTTACTTAGAAAGTCCCTGATGCACCGGCTGCTGCCGGCTTCTTCATCGGAACTGAACAACAATGCCAGTTCGCCTTGTGTCCGGGCTGCAGCAGTCAGC
>JAOTXR010000018.1 GCA_029862285.1 Gammaproteobacteria bacterium | reverse complement strand
GGCGAAGGTCGCCGACTTTTATGAGGAAGAAGTGGATAACGCCGTCGACAGCATGAGCAGCCTGCTCGAACCATTGATCATGGGCATATTGGGTATCCTGGTCGGTGGGCTCGTTGTTGCCATGTATCTGCCGATATTCAAAATGGCTGCGGTGGTCGGCTAGCAAACACCGTGGCGCGCCAACACCGGTGCGTTAGCTACGTCACGCAAGCGTGAACGAAGTCCTCGAACTTTTGCATCAGTCCCCGGCCCTCTTTGTGGCAGTCACCGGTGTGCTCGGGCTTGTTATTGGCAGTTTTCTAAACGTCGTGATCTACCGGCTCCCGCTGATTATGGAGCGCGACTGGCGGCACCAATGCGCGGAATTGGAAGGCCGCGAGATACCCGAGGAAGAGGTTTTTAGCCTGGTGCGGCCACGTTCCGCTTGCCCGGGCTGCAAAAGACCCATTCGAGCAGTCGAGAATATCCCTGTCATCAGTTGGCTCATGCTCCGCGGTAAGTGCGCCGGCTGTCAGCAACGCATATCTGCCAGATATCCGGCTATCGAACTACTGACCGGTTTGCTTTCGGCAATCGTGGCATGGCGTTTCGGCGTTGGCTGGGAAACATTTTTCGCCTTGCTGTTTACCTGGTCATTGATTTCGTTGTCTGGAATTGACTTCGATACCAAACTACTTCCGGATTCAATAACACTGCCATTACTCTGGCTGGGCCTGCTCCTCAGTATTTTTCACATGCAGGTCGACGGGCAAAGACTTTTTGTCGATCCGCGTACTGCAATTATCGGCGCTGCTGCAGGCTATCTGTCACTGTGGACTGTTTATCAACTTTTCAAACTCACCACCGGCAAAGAAGGCATGGGATTCGGTGACTTCAAATTGCTCGGAGCGCTTGGCGCCTGGCTGGGGTGGCAGTCGTTACCATTGATAATCCTGCTGAGCGCCGTAGTCGGGGCAGTATTGGGTGGCGCACTGATGTTAGTTATGCGGCGCGGCCGTGAGGTGCCAATTCCGTTTGGCCCTTTTCTCGCGGCAGCCGGCTGGATCGCACTGCTGTGGGGTGACACACTGACCGCTCAGTATCTGCGAATTACCGGCATGTCATGAAAATTGGACTGACCGGCGGCATTGCCAGCGGCAAATCCACGGTCGCAGCTATGTTCGCCGAACTTGGCGTCACAGTTATTGATTCGGATGTCATAGCTCGCGAAGTTGTCGAGCCTGGTCAACCCGCCTTGATGAAAATTGTCGAGGTCTTTGGCCCGGAGGTGCTGGACACGGCCGGCAGACTGGACCGACGCCGAATGCGCGAGCGGGTTTTTGGCGACAAAAATGAGCGCAAAAAACTCGAAGCTATTCTGCACCCGGTTATCCGGCGCGAGGTGCTGGCCCAGGCCGGACGGGCTACCGGCAGCTACCAGGTGCTCGTCATTCCGCTGCTGCTGGAGACCGGAATGGACACTCTGGTGGACCGGGTGCTGGTTGTTGACAGTCCGCCACAAATGCAGCTGAAACGGCTAGTTGCGCGTGATAAGGAGACCGATGCCAGCGCCCGGCGGGTAATCGAGGCCCAGATGACGCGGACGAAACGGCTGGCCGGGGCAGATGACGTGCTGGTCAACGATGGGGACCTCAATCAGTTACGAGCCAGCGTGCGCGACCTGCACAAGGCCTACTCTGCACTAGCTATCTGACCCTGCTTGTATTTTCTCTCAGGATTGCTATTTTGACGATCTTGGGGGAGCGTAGGGCGAAGAATGACCAATCCCGCGCCATCACTGGCACCTGAGCAAGGCCTGCAACTCGTCACTTACGAGCAACCGCTGACTGAGCGGATGCGCACGTTTTTGCGTCTCGAGTTTTTATTCCGTCAGGCTGGCCATCATTCATCCGGCAAGGGAACCTGGGAAACCCGTGCGGCTGTAGGCAGTTTGCTCGACATCCTGGCGATCGTTACCAGGGCCGATGTGCGTAAAGACGTTCTGCACGAACTCGAAAGATATGCGGTCGATCTGGAGCAATTCCGTGCCCGCCCAGGAGTTGATAATGCCCGACTCGCAGCATTGTTAACAGCGGTCCAGTCTTTGCGAGACCAGCTCGGCGGCTGCAACAAACGACTGACACGGCAGCTGGCGGACTGTGATTTCCTCAGTTCAGTTCGACACCGCAGTGCAATCCCTGGGGGCACCTGTGAATTCGATTTACCCGACTACAGCCATTGGCTAAACCGCCCCTTTGAGAATCGCCGTGGCGATTTCAATAAATGGATGGAATCTTTAGTGCCCTTACGCGACGCGGTTAGCAAACTACTCTGGTTAACACGTGAGAGTGCAGCACCGGTCGAACACACCGCGGTTAGCGGCATGTTTCAGCATGTACTGGAACGCAATTCCGGCGCCCAACTGCTGCGGGTGGCGCTACCGAATACCGCCGATGTCTATCCGGAAATTAGTGGTAACCAGCATCGCTTCACCGTCCGGTTTCAACGCTGGCATGACATCGGCAGCCGGCCAGTCCAGACCGGCGACGACGTTTCCTTTTATCTTAGCTGCTGCTAACCCATGAGCGTCGATCCGCCGCAGCATGCCAGCACACCCGTCTCAGTGGCTTGCCCGACCTGTCAGACATCTGTCGAGTGGTCGCCGGAATCCACCTGGCGACCGTTTTGCAGTGACCGGTGCCGGCTTATCGATCTGGGGGAGTGGTTTAACGAACAGCACCGTATTGCAGACGATACAGACGTTGCACCTGACGCCTAAGTGCTTCTTTTATCAGCCAAAAAAAGCCCGAATGCCCGCCACGCCCTGTGACCCCAAAGTCCGGGCCAGCTCAATATCGGCCAGTTCGACACCACCCAGCGCATAGACGGGTAGATTGGCCCGGTCGACCAATGCCGCGTAATCATCCCAACCCAGAGTGGTCGCACCCGGGTGGGACGGCGTCGGCAAAACCGGGCCCAAGACTGCGAAGTTGGCACCACTATCCGAGGCGGCTTCAAGTTCTGCGAGGTTGTGACAAGACGCGCCAACGAGGAACCCGGCGGGTATGGCCTGGCGGGAGATTTGGCCGACATAGCGATACGGCAAATGTATTCCGCGAGCCCCTGTCGCAAGCGCGATCGGAATAGTCACTCTCGGGTCCCCATTTATAAGGACCGAACACCCGCGGGCCACCTGCACTGCCGCCACCGCCAGTTCATGCAAGCGCCTGGAATCCACACGCGGCGCGCGCAATTGTAGCAGGCAGTCACCCGCAGCCGTCACCCTGGCAATCTGCGAAGAAAACGCTGCCAGGTCATCACCCGGTGTCGGCGTGATCGCATAGCGATCTGGCAAATTCAACGCATCGACAATCGGTTTGTCGGCTTCGAGCAAGTCTGCGTCATGCAGCTCACTAACATGTATCCAACGCAACGCCTGGCCCTCGGCCCCGACCGGTTGGCCGGCGTAGTCAGCGACGCGCCACACATCGAGTAAGACCTCGCGTTCAGGATACGCGTGTCGAACACGAATCAGGGCAGTTGATTGTTTGACCGTAACGCCGAGCTCTTCGAGCAACTCACGGGCCAGGCCTGCAGACGGTGACTCGCATGACTGCAGCTTGCCACCGGGAAATTCCCAGCGCCCCGCCATATGCTTTCCCGGTAAACGCTGTGCGAGGAGGACTCGTCCGTCTGCGTCATACAAGACGCCGGCTACGACATGAATTTGCTCGGCCATGGCCTAGGGCAAGCGGCACGGTTAGCCGATACGGCCGTGACACTGCTTGTATTTTTTGCCAGACCCACACGGACATGCCTCGTTGCGCCCAATCTTGCGTCCCTCACGCACAAACGGCGCTTGCGCTTCGGCAACCGCCGGCCGACCGCCGCCAACACCGCTTGCTGCTGCAGTTGCACCTAATGCCACCGGATGCTGTGCGCGCATGGCAGCCTCGGCCCGTCGTTGCCGCCGCCGTTCCATCTCATCGACTTCCTGCTCAGTGCGGACCTGGACCTTACAGAGTATTGCCGTTACATCATGCTTAACGCGGTCGAGCATCGCTGAAAACATATCAAATGACTCGCGTTTGTATTCCTGCTTCGGGTTTTTCTGAGCATAGCCACGCAAGTGTATGCCCTGCCGCAGATAGTCCATGCCAGCCAAGTGTTCTTTCCAGTGGAGGTCCAGCTGTTGCAACATGACAGCTTTTTCCAGGTGCCGAATTACCGCCGACCCGATCGTCTGCACTTTTTCCTGGTACTGCGCATCTACCTTTTCGATTACCGTTTCACGCAGTGTGTCCTGGGTTAACTCGGTGTCAGTATCCAGCCATTCACGGATCGGCAATCTGGCACCGAAATCTCTTTCGATAGCCTGCTCCAGGCCGGCGGCATTCCACTGCTCTTCGACGGCTGCCGGCGGAATGTACTGATCGACTGTCTCGCCGACGACCTCGTCACGTATGCCCTGGACGGCGTCTTCCACATCGTCGGCCGACATCAGGTCCGAGCGCTGTGCATAGATCACGCGACGCTGATCGTTCGCCACATCGTCATATTCCAGAAGGTTTTTGCGAATATCGAAGTTGTGCGCTTCCACTTTGCGCTGCGCCTTCTCTATTTGTCTGCTTAGCAGACGACTCTCGATTGCTTCGCCCTCCTTCATACCCACACGCGACAACAGGGCCTTGGTGCGATCCGGGTCGGCAAAGATCCGCATGAGGTTGTCGTCCAGCGAAATATAGAAACGACTGGATCCGGGGTCGCCCTGCCGACCGGAACGACCTCTCAGCTGGTTGTCTATGCGCCGGGATTCGTGACGCTCGGTGCCAACGATGTGCAAACCACCGGCATCTATCACCGACTGGTGCCGCTCGGCCCATTCGTCCCGGACTTCTTGTTGCACGGCTTCATCATCGCTTGCCAACTTGTGTAGTTCGGCTTCCAGATTACCGCCCAAGACAATGTCGGTTCCACGCCCGGCCATGTTGGTGGCAATCGTAATGGCGCCAGGTCGCCCCGCCTGCGCAACGATATCTGCCTCACGTGCATGTTGCTTGGCATTTAGCACTTCGTGGGCAATTTTTTTCTTGCTCAACAATCCGGACAGTATTTCTGAAGTCTCAATTGACGCGGTGCCGACCAGCACCGGCTGCTTCCGACCACGGCAATCTTCGATATTTTCGATGATGGCCTCGAACTTGTCCTTCTGGGCCAGATAAACCAGGTCCGCCGCATCGTCGCGGACCATGCTCTTGTGGGTCGGTATGACGACAACCTCAAGGCCATAAATCTGATTAAATTCAAAAGCTTCTGTATCTGCCGTGCCTGTCATGCCGGCCAGCTTCTGATACATCCTGAAGAAGTTCTGAAAAGTAATCGAAGCGAGCGTCTGGTTCTCCTCTTTGACGTTGACGCGTTCCTTGGCTTCGACTGCCTGGTGCAATCCGTCAGACCAACGACGTCCCGGCATTGTGCGACCGGTGAACTCGTCAACTATGACGATCTCACCGTCTTTGACTATGTAGTCAACATCACGCTTGAACAGCACATGTGCCCGTAATGCTGCGTTTAAATGATGCAGCAGAGAAATATTCTGGGCGTCGTAGAGTGTGTGGCCCTCTTGGAGCAATCCGGCGCGCGTCATGAGTTGTTCGGCGCGTTCCTGACCCGCTTCAGTCATGTGCACCTGCTTGCCCTTCTCGTCGACTGAGAAATCACCAGGCCCATCCTCTTCCTGTTGTTTCTTCAACTTGGGCACCAGCACATTCATCTTGCCGTACATCTCGGTGCTCTCTTCCGCGGGTCCCGAGATAATCAACGGCGTACGCGCCTCATCGATGAGAATCGAGTCGACTTCGTCGACTATTGAGAAATTCAGTTCGCGCTGAACACGGTCTTCCAAGCGAAATGCGAGGTTGTCGCGTAAATAGTCAAACCCGAACTCGTTGTTGGTCCCATAGGTAACATCGCAGGCATAGGCGGCCCGTTTTTCTTCCGGTGTCATGCCACTGCGAATTACGCCAACTTGCAAACCCAGAAATTCATAGACCGGCCGCATCCAGTCAGCATCGCGACCCGCCAGGTATTCATTGACGGTGACGACGTGCACGCCCTTGCCACTCAAGGCATTGAGATAGACCGCCAACGTGGCGACCAGGGTCTTGCCTTCACCGGTACGCATCTCAGCGATCTTGCCCTGATGCAGCACGATGCCGCCGATCAACTGCACGTCGAAATGGCGCATCTGAAGAGTGCGCCGGGACGCCTCGCGTACGGCTGCAAACGCTTCAGGAATGAACGAATCGAGATCGGCACCCTGCGCCAGACGCTCCCGGAACTGGCCGGTCAACGAGCGCAGCTCATCGTCGCTGCGGGCTTCCATTTCCGGCTCCAGCGCGTTTGTGCGTTTGACGAGTTTGCCGTAGCTGCGCAGCAGCCGTTGATTTCGACTGCCAAATATCCGGGTTAGAAATGCCAAGCTATTGATTTCCTGTATCGATTGGGGCGGTGCCACGACCGCATCCAGACTTCATGGGGCCGCCTGACCCTGTTCTCAAGGGATCAGGCGCTGTCCGGACGGCAACCTTAGCGATATGCGCCGCCCCAGTCCACCGGCCAATTCGCACGCCAAACCGGAATTTGGCTTGGGGCTATCGAGGCATGGCCACCGTGGCCAAGATTGCCCGAGTTCCAACAAGCTTCCCGGCGACAATCATACGCATCGCGGCAAGGGTGCGGCTTCCATGAGCCACCTCGAGAACAAAGGGTGATACTTTAGCCTGGGGCCGGAAATCCTCGATGCATCGCCAATGAACGACTGCCTGAAATTGCCGCTAAGGTTCGATCCGGCGCGACTCCGCAGGGATCTTCGCGCCGTTGGGAAAACTGGTTGGATCGATCATTTCGTGACGGGTAACTACGAGGGGGAATGGACCGTCATTCCATTGCGCGGACCGGCCGGCGCCACACACCCCGTGATGATGATCTATTCCGATCCGGGGTGCACTGAATTTACCGATACGCCCTTGCTCGATCGTTGTCCCTACATTCGCTATATCCTCGATCAATTCGAATGCGAGCTCGACGCCGTGCGGCTTATGAAGTTGGCGCCGGGCTCGATGATCAAGGAGCACCGCGACCACGATCTATCGCTCGAAGACGGCGAGATTCGCCTGCATGTGCCTATCGCCACGAATCCTGCTGTCGAGTTCTACCTGAATGGCGCCCGGATTGAGATGAAGGAAGGTGAGTGCTGGTATCTGCGGCTCAGCGATCCGCATCACGTCAATAACAAAGGCACCGAAGATCGCGTTCATCTTGTGATCGACGCCCGCGTCAATCCCTGGCTCACCGAGATACTCGCGGTTGCAAACCAGACCTCATCCAAACAATAAACAGGCTCTTGCACCAACAAAAGTGGGCTCGCCACCACCAAAAACCTAGCCTTACAAAATCCGGGGATGAACCCCGCAAGACAGTGATGGTGGCACGTTACCCAACCAACAGCAGTTGAGCTGCATTGCTTCCGGCAATGTCAGCTCCAACTGCATTCGTGGAACAAACCCAGTTGAGCTGCATTGCTTCCGGCAATGTCAGCTCCAACTGCATTCGTGGAACAATACTTAGTGGCGTTCGCCGATGAAGTCGAGCGGATCGACCGGACGGCCATTGTGCATCACTTCAAAATGCAGGTTGGCGCCCGTAGCACGGCCGGTGGAGCCCATGGCGGCAATTACCTGGCCTTTTTCGACCCGGTCGCCAACCGCAACACTATTTTCTTTGTTATGCGCATAACGCGTGACATAGCCACCGCCATGATTGATCTCGACCAGGTTACCGTAACCAAATCGTGGCGACGACCAGGTAACCACACCTGCGGCGACCGCCATGATGGGAGTACCTTCACGGCCTGCAAAATCGAGGCCTTCATGGCGCGCACGCTTGCCGGTAAATGGGTCGGTACGCAAACCGAAATAGGACGACACCCAACCGGAGCTTAGTGGCCAGCCTTCCGGGTGAACCTGTTCGTAAAGATTGTTGGTCATCAGCATGTCTTCGAGCACGCCAAGCTGTTGCTGCCGGTTAACCAGCAAATTCTCAAGACCGCTGAGTTCTCCATTGAGATCGTTGACACCCAGCGAGGTACGACCACCCTGTAATTGCGGGCCACCCAGACCTGGTTGGCTGGTGAAATCGAATTCGCCATCGTCGAGTTTGGCCATCTGCGACAAACGAGCACCCAATGCGTTGAGGCGAACTACGTTGGCCTGAAGTTGGCCGATCCGGGCGGAGAGTGCATCGATATTTTCACGAGTTGTCTTACGAACTTCAGACAACTCGGACTCACGACTTTCAATGACTTGTTCCAGCTCGACGACACGGACATCGGGATCGATGTGTATCGTCCGGGCGGAGTAGACGTAACCTGTAAGGAAAACAACCGCTGCCACCGCAGCAACGAACGCCAGCGCCGTAAAAAATGTGCGCGGTCTCTTCAGGTCGATCTGACGTGACGAACCACGGCTCTTTGTAAATATGATTACGTTCATTTACGCTAACTGCTCACGATCTTCAGCGAGTTCTCCCTTGTCCACCAGCAAGCCCAAACCCCTAAAGGAACTGCTCGGCGGAACCGACACCACGGTCGGTCGATTAATAAAG
This sequence comes from Gammaproteobacteria bacterium, assembly GCA_029862285.1. GTDB lineage: Bacteria > Pseudomonadota > Gammaproteobacteria > Steroidobacterales > JABDKV01 > JABDJB01. Next base: position 4,769 of record JAOTXR010000018.1, on the reverse strand, counting down.
CGTAGCGCCGATATCGACACCCTCACCTCGGAGGTGAGGCGTCTGCTTCCAGACGCTATGAGGCCACACCTGCTGGCAGCCGATCAACGCGACATAACTCTTTGTCTTGTCGCTGACTCTGCCGCCTGGGCAGCGAAAATACGCTACCACGCGCCGGACATTCTCATATCCCTATGTGCGACACAAGGACGCAGTTTGCAGAAAGTTAAAGTCAGCGTGGCCGGTGCGCTGCACCGTTAAGCACGTCGGCCCAGGGCATCCAAGCCTAGATTATGTAATCTCAAGGACTTAGCGAGTTTTCTTACTGCGCTGCGGCAGGTGCCAGGTACCCCAGAGGCGCGGCGGCCTCGTCCTCGAATGTCACTTCCTCCCAGGCATCGGCATCGGCCAGGGTAGCGCGCAGTAGCTGGTTATTCAGACCATGCCCGGATTTGAAGCCGCTAAACCGCCCGATGAGGCTGTGACCGAGTAAATAGACATCGCCGATAGCGTCGAGGATCTTGTGCTTGACGAATTCATCTTCGTAGCGCAGCCCGTCCTCATTCAATACCCGGTATTCGTCGAGCACCACTGCGTTATCCATAGTGCCGCCCAGCGTCAGGTTCTTTTGCCTCAGCTTCTCGGCATCACTCATGAATCCGAAAGTACGTGCTCGCGATATTTCCTTGAGGAAAGCGGTCGTCGAAAAATCGATAGCACCCTTCTGTGTGTGGCGTTTGAACACCGGGTGATCGAATTCGATCTCAAATTCCAACCGGTAACCGTCATGTGGATGAAACTCCGCCCAGCCATCGCCGTGCTCAACTCGCACGCTCTTCTTGATTCTCAGGAAACGCTTTGGCGCGTTTTGTTGCTCAATTCCGGCAGATTGCAGCAGAAAAACGAATGGCCCGGCACTGCCATCCATTATTGGTACCTCGCCCGCACTCAGGTCCACATACACATTGTCGATACCCAGTCCCGCCATCGCCGAGAGGAGATGTTCGACGGTCGTGACTTTGGCATCGTCATTGATCAGTGTCGTGCCAAGAAATGTCTCCCCGACCAGATCCGCCCGCGCCGGGATATCGACCGGTGGATCGAGATCCGTGCGCCTAAACACAATACCGGTATCCGGAGCCGCCGGACGTAAAGTCATGTAGACCTTCTTCCCGGTATGCAAGCCGATCCCGGTTGCGCGGATCGAATTTCTGAGCGTTGATTGTCTGATCATTGGTAGCAATAACCTGCCGCTGGCCAGCCCTTAACGGGCGCCGTACGCTAACACATCTGCAAAATCAGCCGCAACTTCCTGATTCTCCAACTCTTGTTCGGATCAGTCCGCCTGACGACGCAAAAAGGCCGGAATATCCAACAATTCCTCTACTGCGGCGCCCGAAGGCACCGACTCACCCATGGCCCGCTGGCGCTGCACCGTCGGTCGATCCAGCGACCCGTAATTGGGCTCGCCACCCGCATTTCGTTGGACCGCGGGAACCGGCGTAGGTTGCTGTCGAACGATGGGGCGGCCAAGACCAGTCGCCACCACGGTCACCCGCAGGGAATCTTCCATATCCGCGTCGATAACCGTGCCGATAACAACCGTGGCTTCTTCCGATGCAAATTCCTTCACAGTCGCACCGACTTCCTCGAACTCGCCTATGGAAAGATCCTTACCCGCGCTGACATTGACCAGCACGCCATTGGCGCCGGCCAGATCGATATCTTCCAGCAGCGGACTGGACACGGCAGCCTCAGCGGCTTCCCGCGCCCGCTCTTCACCCGTGCCGTAACCGGTACCCATCATCGCCATTCCCATTTCGGCCATAACGGTACGCACGTCAGCGAAATCAACATTTATCAGACCGGGGCAAGTGATCAGTTCGGCAATTCCCTGGACTGCGCCCTGCAGAACGTCATTTGCTGCAGCAAATGCATCAAGCAAGGTCGTGTTGTGACCCATTACGCTCAGTAGTTTCTGATTGGGGATGGTAATTAGCGAGTCACAAAAGCGTGCCAGCTCACTGATCCCGGCTTCGGCAGTATGATCGCGCTTGGTGCCTTCCATCATGAACGGCTTGGTCACGACGGCGACTGTCAGGATGCCGAGCTCTTTGGCAACCTGTGCGACGATCGGCGCCGCACCGGTGCCGGTACCACCACCCATACCAGCAGTGATGAACAACATGTCACTACTTTCGATGACTTCCTGGATTCGGTCGCGATCTTCCATCGCGGCCTGGCGGCCCACCTCGGGATCCGACCCCGCACCGAGGCCCTTGGTGATATTGCAACCGATCTGTAACGCCGTTGGTACGTTAGTACTCTTCAGTGCCTGGGCATCGGTATTTGCACAGATAAAGTCCACGCCATCGATACCGGTACGAACCATGTGAGCGACAGCGTTTCCGCCGCCACCACCAACGCCTATCACCTTGATAATAGCGTTTTGACTATATGCATCCATTAACTCAAACATCTCTCTCTCCTCTCTGGTAACTAAATAGAAAGTGTCACGCGGCTATTCTTGAGTGCCGTCGCATTAAAAATTCCCCTGGAACCAGGCCCGCATGCGGCCCCAAACATCGCGCAATCCGCTGCCAAGTGGCGCCGCGGATTCACGCCTGGAAAAGTTCTCCCTGCCATACAGCAATAGACCCACACCAGTAGCATGGATTGGGTTGCGCACGACATCGACCAGACCGGTAACGTACTGCGGAATTCCGAGACGCACCGGCATATGAAATACTTCTTCGGCAAGTTCCACTGCACCTTCCATTTTCGAAGTACCGCCAGTTAATACGTATCCGGCGGCGATCAGTTCTTCGAAACCACTACGACGTAGTTCTTCCTGGATGAGGCAGTACAACTCCTCGTAGCGTGGCTCGACGATTTCAGCAAGAGTCTGTCGCGCCAGCCGGCGTGGCGGCCGGTCGCCAACGCTAGGCACCTCGATGGTTTCGTCCGGGTTAGCCAACTGGCCCAGCGCACAGGCATAACGCACCTTTATCTCTTCGGCGTGATGTGTCGGTGTGCGCATCGAAACGGCGATATCGTTTGTGACCTGATCACCAGCGATCGGGATTACTGCGGTGTGCTGAATAGCGCCACCCGAAAATACGGCCAAATCTGTGGTTCCGCCGCCGATGTCCACCAAACACACACCGAGCTCTTTTTCGTCTTCTGTAAGAACCGCATAACTCGACGCGAGCTGCTCCAGAACGATGTCGTCTACTTGCAGCCCGCAGCGCTGCACGCATTTGACGATATTTTGTGCCGCGCTATCGGCACCGGTAACCATGTGTACTTTCGCCTCGAGACGCACACCCGACATCCCAACCGGCTCGCGGATACCCTCCTGGTGATCGATGATGAATTCCTGCGGCAGAATGTGCAGCACTTTCTGATCGGCTGGTATCGCCACTGCGCGTGCCGCATCTATTACCCGGTCAACATCGCCACCGCTGACTTCTTTGTCGCGTATCGCCACGATGCCGTGTGAATTGAGACTGCGCACATGGCTACCGGCAATGCCGGTATAGGCCGAATGAATCTCGCACCCGGCCATCAACTCAGCTTCCTCGATGGCCCGCTGAATAGACTGCACAGTTGACTCGATATTGACGACCACGCCCTTTTTCAGCCCACGCGACGGATGCATGCCAATTCCAATCACTTCCAATTCGTCATCGACATTCACCTCGCCGACAATCGCGACAACTTTGGAGGTACCTATGTCGAGACCGACTACCAGTTTTCTGTCGCTGCGCTTAGACACCTGGCAAGACCTCCGCAGTCCGGGTGTCGGAGCCGTCGCCCCAGCCGATCGCAAAACCGTTGCTATAACGCATGTCCACGTAAGTGACCTCTCCAATCCGCGCCGCGATTATCGGCGCGACAATTTCGACAAATAGCTCGATGCGCTTATCGGATTCCTCACGCCCCAGCCTTACTTCTATTGCGTTGGAAAGCTCCACCCGCCAGGCACCACGCGGGTCGAGCTGAACTGCGGCAAGCCCCAGGCCCGCAGCAAGCAACCGGTCGCGCATCCATAAATAACGCTGCGCTACCTGCCATTCGGTGCCCAGGGGTCCATCGAGTCGCGGCAACTCGGCCGGCACATGCCGGGCCTCACGCAAGAACAGTTCGCCACGCGTGTTGAGCAGGCCATTTTCTCCCCAACGTGCAGCGGGAACGTGCTCGGTGATAATCACGTGGAGCTCATCCGGCCAACGCCGTTTGACCGCCGCCCGATCAACCCAGTCAACTGCATTGAGGGATTCGCGTATCGCGGAAATATCCGCACGCAATACACCAGCCGGCAGATGCGAACGAACGATGGCCTCGAGCTGTACCGCGGTGACGCGTTGAAAAGAACCGTCTATGGTCACCTTGCTCAGGGGGCGGTCGAGCAATAGCACGAATACCCAGGCTAATCCCAAAACGACTACGGCAACGCCAATGTGACGTATGAGCCGTGTCACCCGTTTGACTACCGGACTCCAGTCGCGCGGAGCCCGTTTACGTCGGTTGGTGCGACGGTGAATTACGCTCATGCCACTTCACCTCGCTCAAAACTGGTTTCGAGAACCCGCCATACCAGCGAAGCAAAATCGATCCCGGCCCGCGCCGCGGCCATCGGTACGAGACTGTGCGACGTCATTCCTGGAATTGTGTTTACTTCAAGAAAACTGGCGGCACCGTCTTCATCCAACATGAAGTCAACGCGGCCCCAACCCTGCGCCCCGACTATGTCGAAGGCACGTTTGCTCAATACAGCCACGCGCTGC
>JAOTXR010000296.1 GCA_029862285.1 Gammaproteobacteria bacterium | reverse complement strand
CCTGGGTGGCGGTCTCCTGTTCGCCATCAACGTCGTTATGGTGCTCAATCCGGAATGGTTTGGTCTGGCGGATAAAACTGCGGCCGTGCGCTGGTCGTTTCTCAGCGTCGCGGTGTGGTGGATGCTGTTTACTATTCCGCTGTTACTGTTTGTGCGCGAGCGGCCAACCGTGGGGCGGGAGCCACTGCGCTTGGCGGTACGCGCTGGTCTGTCGCAATTGGGTGAGACGTTACGGCACTTGCGGTCTTTCAAACCGGCCTTGTACTTTTTACTTGCGTATTGGCTCTATATCGACGGTGTGTATACCGTCATCAAGCTGGCTGCGGACTACGGACTTAGTCTCGGCTTGCGCGATACCGACCTTATCCAGGCATTGTTGCTGACACAGTTTGTCGGATTTCCTGCGGCATTGGCACTCGGCTGGCTGGGAAAACGCATCGGTGCCGATCGCGGCATTTTGCTGGGTCTGGCGGTCTACGTGATGACAGCCGTGTGGGCCTACTATCTCGAATCGGTCTGGCAGTTTTACACCATGGCAGTTCTGATAGGTTTGGTTCAGGGCGGCGTGCAGAGCCTGAGCCGGGCGTACTACGGCCGGTTGATTCCCCACGACAAGGCTGGTGAGTTTTTTGGTCTGTTCAATATGGTCGGGCGGTTTGCCGCAGTAATAGGCCCCGTTCTGGCCGGAACTGCTGTTTATCTGAGCGGCAATCCGCGTTTGGAAATTATCGCAATCGTGCCGCTGTTCCTCGCAGGTGGGGCATTGCTGCTGATGGTGCGTACCGAAGAAGGACGCGCGCGCCAGGACGCCTGATTAGACTCGCAGCGCGCGAACAGCGCGTTTAAATTGCGCCAGATTGCCGGGGTCGGTAGCAGGAAAATAACGCAGGTTCAGGTATAGCCTGGTAATTTCAGAGACCGGGCCGGCGAGGGCGGGTTGCGACGCTGCAATGCGGTTGGCGAAATCCAGCGGCCCTTCGTGGTCGGCCCGTTGGCCGGCAATGCGCGCGACCTTACGGCAAAAGCGCTGGTAGGTGCGTGCCAGCGGATCGCGTGCTACAGGGCGCGATTGCCAAATAAGATGAACGGCGACGGCTCCGAGTACGAGCGTGATCAGTCCGATCATCGTCAATAGCATCTTTCTCAGGCCTGGACGTTTCATGCCCAAGGCACGCAGCAGTGTGAGTTGCTCTTCCCGGCTGAAGCCGAGTACCCACTGGTTCCAGCCATTATTGAGCGCATCCCAGCCGAATTGTAGCTGGCGTATCCAGGCATAGGCACGGAACAACCCGGGCAGCGATTCTCCCTCCGGAAGCGCATCGGCGACACCCAGTTGTACTCTGTCTGGCGCAACAGCAGCAGTGGGATCAACCCGCACCCAGCCGCGACCCGCCAGCCAGACTTCCGACCATGCATGGGCATCGGATTGACGTACCGTCATATGTTGAGCGAACGGGTTGAGTTCGCCCCCCTGGTAACCGAGCACCACGCGTGCCGGTATACCGGCCGCACGCATCATCAGTGTGAATGCGGAGGCGTAGTGTTCGCAGAAACCGCGTCGGGTGGAAAAAAGAAAATCGTCGACCGGATCGGTCGGGTCCAGTCGTGGCGGTGTCAGCGTATAGATGAACTCCTGCTCACGAAACATGCTTAGCGCCCGGCCAATCACGGCAGCGGTATCGTCGGCGTCGGCACGCCAGCTTTGTGCGAGTTCCTGTGCCCGTTTATTGTGATTTTCGGGGAATTGCCGGTCGCGTTCCAGCGTCCAGTGTCCAGTGTCAATATTGGCATTGGCACGATGCTGCACCCAGGACTCGAGCCGGTATTGATAGAGTTGGGTGACCGGTTTGATCCGCATCACGCGACGGTCGCTGGTCATGTATGAGCGGGGCGGTAGTCCTGCCGGGTTGGCTTGTTCCAGCGAAAACAGCCAATCGCTCTGATGCGGTTCGAGCGTGATCTCGTAGCCGGTTGCTTCGCCGATGAGATCGATACTGACCGGCGTGATCTCGCGATCGCGTTTTTGAAAGACCGACCAGGTCCGGCCGTCAAATTTGCTCAAGACCGGTCCGCGCCAGTAACGTTGTTCCGGTGGTGGCACCGTGTCGTCAAAGGAGGCGCGAAATGCCACGGCATCGGATTGCAGCAAGCGGGTAATGCTGCCAGGGCTCATTTCGTCACTGAGCCCGGTTGTTGCAGTATTTTCGCTGCGTGGGATTGCCCAGAAGGGCCCCGACAGTCGCGGGAACAGCACGAAGGCTATCAGCATGAGCGGTACTGCGTGGGCCAGCAACAGACCGGACTGAGAAAATGCCCGACGCCACGGCATTGCCGCTGCCGGACTGCTGACCTGGGATAACGCCGTGGTTATCAGCCAGATCACCGGCACCGAGTAAAGGCCAATCAGGATTGACTGACCGAAAAGAAACTGGGTAACGATCAGAAAGTAGCTAACCAAGAGCAGGACGATCAGATCGCGCACCGTTCGTGTCTCGGTCAATTTCAATGCCGCCATGACCACCAGCAGTGTGCTGCCGGCATCCAGCCCGGTTATGGTGCCGTAGCTGAAAAACACACCGGAAAATCCGATCACAGCGAGCAGCAAGCGCAGCAGGGCGCCTGGCAAAGGCAACTGACCACGATGCGCTGCCAGTCGCCATATTAAGGTCACCAGCATCAGTCCCAGTGGCCAGGGCGGTAAATGAATCAGGTGAGGAATGACGGCGGCCGAAATGCAGGCCAGCGTCCACAGCAGTTTCGGCGTGTCGATGCGCGGTGACCTGTTCACATCAGAGCCAATGCGGTCAGGCAACGATCGCGATGGGCCGGTCCCAGTTGCGGTTCAAATGTTTCTGATGGCAACCGCAGGCCCCATGCAGTGCCACGCAAGTTGGCATCTACGATCCACCGGGTGAGTTGTGATAAGCGGGCTTCAAGGGCCATCTGGTCGAGAGAATTGAAATCGAACCAGTGCGATGCGACATCAGTTCCGGCGTATTGTTTAACCAGCAATTCCTGACCGCGGGCATAGGCTTTCCAGGCGATGTGTTTGGGGGAATCGCCGGCACGATAGTTACGCAGACCGGCGAAATCAGCATCTCCCTTGCTGTCGGCATTGGCACCACCGGTGTCGGTGTGCTGTGGCGGTGGCGTCAGGCCGGCTGGTGCCGGTTTCGGGAATACGATGGTTTGCCATCGGGGATGGATCCAGGCCCAGCAATGGAAAAGCCCGAGGGGAAACGTCGTGTACAGGCTGATTCGATCCAGCTCCAGCCGGCCACGCCGCGTCGCATCGACTTCGATTGTAAGTGTTTCATGCTGGCCGGGATCGATATGCACCGTGTCACTGACAAAGTCGCCATAGCGCAATGTCAGGCCAAAACGCGGAGTCGCAGAATCGTTGATCAGAGTGATCCGGAATGCGGCTTTCTGGCCGACAAACGCCGGGCGGTCACCGCCGTAACGAATTGACAGCCCGGACAGGTTGCGGTGGCAGTGGTGCATAGTGACCAGCGCCAGTCCGGCCATGAGAAACGTAATCGCCAAACCCAGGCTGTTGTTGTAATTCATCGCGCCAAGCAGCATGGCGAAGATCAGAAAGCCGAATGCGACGCCCTGGGCATTTGGGAGAATAT
>JAOTXR010000017.1 GCA_029862285.1 Gammaproteobacteria bacterium | reverse complement strand
GCCCAGCGGGCCTGTGCCGCAGACGTCGCCCCTGTTCATGTACTGGCCGGCAGTCGCGATGCCCATGACAGTACACAGGAAGTTGTCGCCATTATTGGCCAACGTCGGGATCGGGCCTTCGTTACAGGTGATCGGACCGATGACACTGTCAATCAGGACGATATTGTCCAGCGGAACGTTGCCCATGTTGGTGATGATGTAGGTCCACGTGACCGTCGAACCGACAAGCACTACCGGGCCCGTCGGAAGATCGGCGTCTTCGCCGTTGGTCAGTTTTTCCAGATCGATCATCGGCAGAGCACCGAAGTAGTGGCTGGGGTCAAAGTCGTCGACCGGTGGTCCTGACGGCGGTGTGCCGACCACGCTACCAACGTTGTCGTACTGGCCTTCAATGGCAATGCCGCTGGCCGTGCATTCAAATGACTCACCAATAGCCAGTGTGTCCTGCGGGCAATCCACAGAAACGCCCTGGTTGTCGGTGACGGTGACATTGGTCAACGGCACATTACCGGTATTGGTTATGACGTAAGTCCAGGTAACCGTCGAGCCGACTGCAACCACTGGGCCGGTCGGAAGATCGGCATCTTCGCCATTGGTGGCTTTCTCGATATCGATGTCCGGCGTCTGCGGGTTGCAGTAATGACTTGCATCCACATCCTGCACAAAGTCGCCGGGTTCGGTTTCGCCAGTGGCCAAGCCCATGTTTTCGTACAACGGCGTTTCCGGGAAACTGCCGCACTTGCCTGGTACCGTCGTAAATCCGGTGTCGAGCAAATCTTCAGCCACACCGCTGGCGGTACATTCCATTGTTTCACCCGGATCGAGAGTGGTTTGCGGACAGCTGACCGCGACACCCTGGTCGTCAGTGACGTCGACGTTTTCCAGCGTTACGTTACCGGTGTTCTCGACCAGGTAAGTCCACTCAACAGGATCGCCCGGCTCGATCTGCGGCGCATCGCCGGCGTTGGGATCGTCAGCCTGGACGCCGTTGGTGAGTTTCTCAACGTCGATCATTGGCATGGGCGGGTTGCAATAGTGGCTTGGGTCTATGTCCTGCACAAACTCGCCGTCGGCATATTCGCCAGTGGCGGTGCCCATGTTTTCGTAAAGCGGCCGGTTCGGGTAGCTGCCGCATAAGCCGTCTACCGTGGTAGAACCGGTGTTTTGCAAATCTTCAGCCACACCGCTGGCGGTACATTCCATGGTCGAGTTGGGCTCACCGGCGGGTGCCAGTGTCGTCAACGGACAGGTGACTTGAACACCCTGGTCATCAGTAACTTCGACATTAGTCAACGTCACGTTACCGGTGTTCGAGACTATATAGGTCCAGGTGACCGTGTCGCCCGGCTCGAACTGCGGCGCATCGCCGGCATTGGGATCGTCGGCATCGATGCCGTCGGTGAGTTTCTCAATGTCGATACCCGGGTCTTCACCAAAGTAATGGCTGGGATCGTCATCACAAACTTCCATGAACTCCGGCTCGGGGCCAATACCGCAGGTCGTGCCCAGGTTGGCGTATTGATCGACCGTGGCTAAGCCCTCACCAATACAGGTCATCGACTCGCCAACTGCCAGCGTGTCTTGTGGGCAATCCACAGGCACACCCTGGTCATCAATGACAAAGACATCGGTCAGGGGCACGTTGCCGTCGTTGGTCACAACGTATTCCCACAGTACCGGGTCGCCATCGGGAATGAACGGACCGGTCGGGTTGTCGGCATCTTCGCCGTTGGTGGATTTCTCGATGCTGATCGACGGTTCATTCGGTATGAACACACCGGCATCGATAGTCTCATTGAACTCACCCGATTCGAGAATGATCTTGTCCGTCTTGCCGTTGCCATTGGCATCGCTGTCCAATGTATCGACACCGACATCCTGGCCGGTGTAGACAAAATCCGGTGGCGCCATGAACTGGACGAAGTAGCTGCCCGGCGCCAGACCGGTGAATTCGTAATAACCGTTCGGACCGGTAACGGTCGTCAGACCGGTGGGCGTCATGTTTTCATCCAGTAGCGTGACGGTCTGGCCGTCGATACCCGGTTCACCCAGATCCTGAACGCCATTCTGATTGAGATCATGCCAGAGAAAGTCGCCCAGACCGGCCGTGTAGTAACAACCGGCATCCCAGGTCAGGTCGCTTTGTCCGTCGGCCAGGTTGATCTGAGTCGTCAGCCCGTTCGGATCGGCATCGCTGTCGTCGGCATCGTTGGTGGCGTCTTGTAGGGTCAGCATACAGTCCTGTGGCGGTATGAATTCCACTACGTAGCAACCACCGGGCAACATATCGAACAGGTAATCGCCGATGGCGCCAGTGATGGTGGAGTCGATAAAGTTACCGGCGCAGTCGTACAGATTGACCGTTATGCCGGGGATGCCGGGCTCGCCCGGATCCTGAATACCGTTACGGTTCAGGTCTTCCCAGAACAGGTCGCCCAGTTGCCCGACTGGCGGCGGTACAAACATACCGGCATCGACATCGGGATTGTCCTCACCCGGTCCTAAGAAAATTGGATCGGTGAAGCCGGTGGTCGGAGCGGGATCGCTGTCTAAGCCATCGCCGGTCTGATCCATAGGTGAGAATACAAAATCCGGTGGCAGGATGAACTCGACCTGGTAGCAACCGGCAGCCAAACCGGTGAATTCATAGAAACCGGCGGCATTGGTGGTTGTCGAGCCCAGCGGGGTGTTGAGATCTTCGCAGGCATACAGGTTGACCATTACGCCTTCGATAGGCAGCTCGTCGACGTCCTGCACACCATTCATATTCACGTCGTTCCAGACATAGTCGCCCAGCGAACCGAGCAGTTCGACGTAACCGAAATCGATGGTCTGATCGGAGGAACTGTTGTCGGTCAGCGTGACCGGGGTGCCATCGGGATCGTTGCTGTCGTTGCCGTCATTGCTGCCCGGTGCGTTGATATCCGTCGGGTCCAGGTCCGGTGGCGGCATGTCGACGGTAACGGTGTAATCACCCGCGCACAGGCCGGTGAACTGGTAAAAACCATTCTTGTCTGTGGCAGTCATCGTCTGATTGCCGTCGCTGTCCGTCAGGGTAAGACCGACGTTTTCCAGACCGGGCTCGCCCGGGTCCTGGATGCCATTACCGTTCTCATCCAGCCAGATAAAATCGCCAATGGTGCCGGTACATTCGATTACACCGACATTACCCTTGGCTTCGCCGGCGAAATTGACGTTGTAGTTACCGGTGAAATTCGACATCTCACTGGTAATCTCGATGCCGATATCGCTACCGTAAAGGCCGGCCAGCAGACCGCCGGTGACGGTAAAACGCAAGGAATGAAAGTCGGTGGTACCGACCCCGTCTTCACCCATGTACCCGGTGACTTCACCGGTCAGCAGCATGCCGCTGAAGGTGTCGCCGTTAATAGTGACCTCGCCAAAGATCTCCAGATCGTTGCCGGGCACGCCACCGACCAGGTCGCCGCCATTGTCGACAATCGCATCGATGGTGACGTAACGGTTACCACCGCTGGGAAAAATCAATATTGGCGGATCGATTGCATTGAGCCGTATCGCCAGTGGGTCGGCATCGATATCCAGCACACCGCCCGCCGCCGTGTAGGTCAGTACACCGGTGTTATCGAAAAACAATATTGGCGAAGCGATCATATAACCGAGTCGCGACTCGATCATCGGAAGCGTGTCGTCCGGCATGCCCGGTAACGCCGGCTTGACCGGCTTTACGATCGGTATCGTCGGATCGTTGGGAAATGTGGTTCCAAGCGGACCGGCAACCACCGGTACAGCGATCAGACACACAAACAGGGACAGCGCCGTCCAGCGCGTCAACGAAGGGATATTCATTGTGTTTCTCCAGCCCATTATTGTTTTATTAGTATCTTTGTTATTTCAAAATGAAGTAACTTCATTCATATGCAGGGGATAGTAGTTTATGTTCCGTCATTAAGGCAAGCCGATGCCCGAAACTAGATGATTTGTAACACTAATAGTTAATAAGTTAAGTTGCGGCGGCGCTGGGATATGTTAAATCAACAACTTGGTGTCGAGCATTCCGAAATTGTTAAGGTAACATTGAGCGAAGATTTGCCGGGTTGCATTAGACAAATTCTAATTGCGCAATGCGACCTATATGACCGCCGTAAGATCAAATATGCTTTATTTGCCCGGTGGGCACGTTTCAGGGGGATTCAGGCGTCGATCAGCATGCCGTCCGAGTAGAATAAGGTGGCAAGCAGCACAGATAAAACAACGGACCGCTTCGTAGAAGAAATCTGTCGTATCGTGATTCGTCCGGTCGTCGGAATTCTCCTACGCTGCGGTCTGTCTTTCAGCCGGTTCTCGGAAATTTGCCGCAGTGTGTTCGTGGAAGTTGCCGCAGATGAATTTGGCCTGGGTGGACGGCGCACGAATACATCTCGGATCTCGCTGATTACAGGTCTGTCGCGGACCCGGGTAAAACAAGAACTGGATCAGCTTGGTAGTGCCAAGCCGCAGGATGATTCTGAGATTGACCAAGTCAGGCCGGCCTCAAGAATTCTGATGGCCTGGCACGTTGATCCCGACTTTCTTGACGCGGCAGGCCGGCCATTGGCGTTATCGATAGACGAGGGTCAGCCGAGCTTCAAACAGCTGTATGACAGATACAGTGGAAAAATCGTTCCGATCACCGCAATGCTAAAAGAGTTAACAAGCGTCGGCGCCATTAGCAAAACCGAAAATGGCAGGCTCAAAGTAGTGATGCGCTCCTACATGCCGAGTCCTTCAGACCATGCTGCCACCAAGCGTGTGTGCATGGCGGTTCGCGATTTGGCCGTGACCGCTTCGCACAATCTCTACCATGACCCAAGAACTCAGGCACGATTTGAGCGTTTTGCGACTAACCAACTCATTCCAGTCGATCAAATAGAAGAATTTACAAATTTCCTGGACGTCGAAGGTCAGGCGTTCCTGGAGAGGGCCGACAACTGGCTCATCGAAAAAGAAACAAGCGATCCGTCGACAGAGGTGGTACGCATCGGTGTAGGCGTTTACCAGATTGCACCATGGCAAGCACCCGATCCCGGGAAGAAGAAATGAATACAATGAAACATATAACAACTCTGCTATTGACTACACTGAGTTTGCTGCAAGCTGCGCATGCGGAAATCTCAGGTAGTGGTACGCCAAATTCCGGTTGCTCCGGGCGACTGGAAGGCATGTTGTGGCACGATCTCAATGCCGATGGTATTGCCGATGCCGGCGAACCCGGTCTGCCAGCTATTGGCCTGCAACTATTTTACGAAAACGGCGGCGGTCCGATAGCAGCGGCTACCGGCGCCTCTGGAGGCTATCAATTCGATTACCTGTGCGACGGCGATTATTTAATCGTCGTCGACAAGGCGACTGTTCCCGAAGGTCTGATTGTCCCCGAGCAGGCTGAACCGGCCGGCGAATCCGGTTCCGACCCTGTCGGTTGGTCTGCGACGATGGAAAGCGATGCGGGTGAAGCCCGATTCGATCTGGGCTATGTCGGCTGTCCCTTGAGTATAAGTTCCAGTTGCACCGTGGCGTCTTTTGCTACGGAGTTATACAGTTGCGAGAAACCGGTTGACGAACTGAGTTTGATCTGGAGCGGCGCCCAGAACATCCGGGTGGTTGCTCACAAGGGCGACGAGAACAAGCCGGTACTTGCCGATATCGATGACATCAAACCCGGTGATGTCGTCACCGTAACCGGTTTTGAGGGGTCCCCGAACGACGTGATCTGGGAGCTCTTTGCTGCTGGCACGAATACAAAACTGGGTGCATCAAAATTCCGAATGGATTGCGATGATATGGCAATGAACGGTCCAGAAGATTGCGGCTTGCGACAAGGCAACGGCAAGGACAACAGAGCGGAATTCATTAACGACTGGTTGCTCGAGAGTGTCATCGATAGCAGCGGTCTGATGGAATGCAGCAAGCGCAGTGCTTCATCGGAGACATGTGACTTTCAGGCGACTGCAGCGGATTGTGACTTACTGGACAAGATCAATTGGCTGACCTTTGCTTACACTGGTGGCGGCTGCGCTACTGTCGATCATAATCAGCCTGATAAATTCGAGTGTGCCGGCGATATCGACGATCAGGCTGCCGTAACGATCACAACAGAAGACAACGAGACTTTTGTCGTCGAACCAGGAAACGTTTTCACGATTCCCAGAAGCGGTTCCGATACGGACATGGCGCTGAGCAATGGGCTGGGCACTGAATCAATACGGATTCATACTTCGTGTTCAAGACCGCTCGCAGTCGGCGATGTCTTTGGCAGCCTTAGTCTTGTGGCAATAAACGGGTTGGGAACAGGCGCACCGGTCGATTACGAATACGAGCTGAAAAATAAAACCAACCAGGCAATTGTGACCAGGACTCAGGAAGCACCGCGGCGCACACTGAATCAGTCAGATATAGCCCTGCAGCCTCAGAGCACCCGCACGGTTGCCGGATCTGCCTGGATCATGGCAACGACAAACAACGCAATACTGGCTCAGTACGAGGATGGAGCAAACGCCGCATGCAATGGCGCTGACTACATTGATGTGATTGTGAACCCGCCTGCGCCTTGTGAGATTAGCGGTTCGGGCTGGCAGTTCCACGACAAGGAACTGCGTTGGGACCTGGGTAATACGGTAGCGGCGCCGGCAACTATAGATCGCATCGAAATTAGCTGGCCTGGCTCAGTCACGGACAAGCTGAAGGAAATCAAACTCGACGGCGATAAGATATTCGATCAGGATGTCATTGGCTCATCCGTCGTCATCGAGGCGTCCGATCTCATGGGAAGTTATTATCACAAGAACATGTCCCGCGGTGCGTCCAAGCAACTCAAGTTAATTTTCGAAGACGATATTCAAAATGTCGCGTCGCCCGGCGATTTCGAAGTCAGACTCAGCTTTGCGCAGGGCTGCTATATCGACTGGACACAGGAATACGGCGGTGGTCTATAAGTCGAGCGGCCATTCGCTGACGGGGGATCCGGTTCGCGACTCCTTCTCATAAATAGCCAGCATCGCTGCGAGCGCTTCGGGCCGGCTGTGGTTCCGATCGATTTTTGCCAGTAGCTGGCGTTGCCAACGAGATGCCGTGATACCGCTGCGTACTCGATTGTCGATGACGTTCATCAGAGTCTTCGCCTCATCATCGTCAATACCGAGTTCGGCCAGGCCCTCCAATGCGACCGGCAGGAAGCGTTTCACGAGTTCAGCAGCAGTGTGCTGTTCCGGCGAGATGCCGAGTTTCGTTGGCCACAACAACTCAGCCTGTAGACCATTCTGTGACGCCCGGTAGAAATTATATTCGGCATAGCGAAACGGAAAAGCCGGTAGCAGCGAATTTATTTTCTTCCTCATGCCAATTGTCATGCCGATGATAAGGGCCGCATTTGCCATCATGTCCAGGGGTGTTGGCCCGGAGGGCAGGGTGCGAAACTCGATACGCAGGTGGCCACCGGATCCCGGGTCGTAAATAGCCCGATTCCACTGCCACACTGTTCCCTGCTGCATTCGCAATTCTGCAAGCCTGGGAATCCGGCCTTCATTCACCGCTTCCATCGGGTCTTCGTCGTCGCACACTGGCAGGACCGGCGGAAACAGCCGTACGGCTTCGGCAAACAACTCGAGTGCGCCTCGTCGAATCCAGCCATGTCCAAACGGCACACGTGCAGCGCGACGCCATTCCCCGGTGTTGGCGCTGCGGGCATCCACTGCCTGTTTGAACAAAGCAATTCTGGTCTCTTCCCACAGGCAATGCTCCAGAAAGACCGGTGAGTTGCCGCATGCAGCAACCGCAATTGGCGTGATCAGCTGTGCAGCATTATAGGTATCGGCAAAGGCTTCCGGATTTATCCTTAGATGTACTTGAAACGAAGTGTTGGCGCCTTCCAGAGTGACATCGTCGCAGGTCAGATCCAGAGGCTCGTCACCATCGATACGAATGCGAAAGGGCGCACGACGGATGCGCTGCAGCCCGGAGTTCAATGCCCGATATCGCGGCAGGTCAGTCATGGACGAGCCTTGCAGCTGATCGAGACGCAGAGTTGGCAGGATGCCTATGGTCACCACGCGGCCGCCATATTCGGCGACCGGCGCTTCCAGCGAACGTAGCGCCAATTCCATCTCTTTCTGCACAGTGGCGAAAGGTTTGCCGGTAAATGGAACCGGAGACAGGTTGTACTCCAGATTGAAACGGGTCAGTTCGAGTTGCAGCCGGGGATCGACATGTTGTACCAAAACGTCCCGGTTTACTGCAAGCGGTTTGCAGGCGCCGTCGATCAGATCGAGTTCCAATTCGGCGCCCAATGATGACTCACCGACTCCAAAGCCATCGCGCTGCAATAACAGCTCCAGCGCATCCAGGTTTTCGCGCAAGCGCTTTTCGAAACGCTCGAATTCCCATTCCTCAAAGTGATCTTTTTCGATTGGCAGACCCATTCGTCAAGTCTCCGCGTTATTCGTTCACTGCTGACATCGCTTTTGCCGCCCGTTTACTGATGCTGTTCCAGTTCTGCTTCGCAATCATGTCGCGTGGCGCTATCCACGATCCGCCAACACAAGTCACATTGGATAGTTCCAGGTAATGCGCCATGTTGTCTTCGCGTATGCCGCCGGTTGGGCAGAAACGTATGTCAGCGAAGACGCTTGCATAACTGCTCAGAAGTTTGACACCGCCGGCATGTTCGGCAGGGAAAAACTTCAGGTTCTCCAGCCCATGTTCCATCGCGATTTGTATTTCGCTTGCGGTTACTACGCCGGGTAAGAAAGGCAACCCGCATTCCTGTGCTGCTGCGCCTAATGCGGTGCTGAAACCCGGGCTTACTGCGAATTGTCCGCCGGCCTTTTGCACCTCGTGCATTAGCCTGGGTGTGACGACCGTCCCGGCGCCAACGATGAGCTCCGGCAAAGCCTGGCGGATATTTGCAATAGCGGCGATGGCGACGGGTGTGCGTAACGTGACTTCCACGGCTCGCATTCCACCGGCCACCAAGGCCTCAGCCAGCGGTACGGCCAGTTCAGACTCCTCGATTGTCAGCACCGGCATGACCGGGGCAGCCTCGTGCAGGATCGAACGGATATTCATTTCATTTCTTGGTAAGTCACTTAAGAGATTGAAAACTATATGTTATCAAGAATGCATGAAGCGCCTCTCTCGGCGCCACAGGCGGCCCTGCGGAAGACTCCGAAGAGTTCTCGTCCCATGCCCGTAATATCGCTGGCAGCAGTGCTGGCCTCGCGTTGTGCCAACTCCGTGGCGCTAACCTTCAGCTCGAGCCGGTCATTTTCCGCGTCAAGGCGAATAATGTCACCGTCGCGTACTTTGGCCAACTCGCCACCTGCGATGCACTCCGGAGACACATGAATCGCCGCCGGGAATTTCCCCGATGCCCCGGACATGCGGCCGTCAGTGACAAGGGCTACCCGCAGCCCTCGTTGCTGTAGTGAGCCGAGCGGTGGAGAGAGCTTGTGCAACTCCGGCATGCCGTTGGCGCCCGGTCCCTGGAAACGAACGACGACCACCACATCGCGATCCAACTCACCCTGATTGAATGCCTCGAGCACGTCTTCCTGACTATCGAAAACCCGTGCTGCGGCTTCGACAATCAATCTGTCCGCTGGCACCGCCGATGTCTTATAAATGGCCCGGCCAAGGTTGCCCTCGAGGACCCGGATGCCGCCGGTTTGGCTAAACGGTTCATTCAAGCTGGCAATCACATTGCCATCACTTGCCTGCGCCGGCGAGTCCCGCCAGGTTAGCTGGTTGTCCTGTAGCAACGGCTCGCGCGCATAGTTTGACAGACCGCGACCCATAACCGTTTCGACTTCATCGTGGAGCATGCCGCCGTCCAGTAACTGGCGCATCACACATCCCAGCCCACCGGCGGCATGGAAGTGATTTACATCCGCTTTGCCATTGGGATACACCCGTGCCAGTAACGGCGTTTCACGCGAGAGATTGCTGAAATCATCCCAATCCACGGTAAGCCCGGCTGCCCGTGCAATAGCAACAAGGTGAATGGTGTGATTGGTAGATCCACCCGTGGCCAACAACCCGACTATTGCATTAACGATACTGTGCTCATCGATAATTTTTCCCACTGGACGATAATCATCGCCCATTGCCGTTATCTCGGTAATACGCCTGGCGGCAGCGGCGGTGAGAGCGGTGCGCATTGATGTATATGGATTAAAAAAGGCCGTTCCGGGTACGTGCAGACCCATTATTTCCATTAACATCTGGTTGCTGTTTGCCGTACCGTAAAAAGTGCAGGTGCCGGGACCGTGGTAGGACTGCTCTTCGGATGCCAGTAGTTCGGCCCGATCGATCTTACCCTCGGCATACAGCTCGCGTGTGCGGGCCTTTTCGGTATTGGGGATACCGGATGGCATCGGCCCGGCGGGCACGAAGATAGCTGGCAGGTGGCCGAAACGCAGTGCCGCGATTAGCAAACCCGGCACGATCTTGTCGCATACGCCGAGCATCAGCGTCCCATCGAACATCTCGTGTGACAATGCGACAGCGGTTGCCATGGCAATAACATCGCGACTGAACAACGACAATTCCATACCGGGCTCACCCTGAGTTACTCCATCGCACATCGCAGGCACACCGCCGGCAAATTGCGCGGTCGCTCCATTTTCGAGAACGACCTGCTTGATTTGCTCAGGGAAATCACGCAACGGCTGATGTGCGGACAACATGTCGTTGTAAGCCGACACGATCCCGATATTTGGGTGTTGTTTCAGCTTGCGCAGGAATTCTTTGCTTTCATCACTGGCCGCGGCGTAACCATGTGCGAGGTTGGTACAACCAAGAATAGCCCGGCGTGGCCCGCGCCGGCGCCAGGAATCGATCTGGCTCAGATACGTTTTTCGGGTATCGGCGCTCCGACGCCGTATGCGCTCGGTGACTGCTTCGACAACGGGATTCAGCGAGCTCATTTCTGTGGTCCTCCGACCGGGGCAGGCAAAGCGATATGATACGCGCAGATGCAGCCGGGAGGCTGGTCAGGATCGGGCCAGCCGGTATACTGCGCCAGTCTTTTGGGGTGGGGATGATCAGGTGGGTGCAGAGCTGCAGGACTTTGACTTCGTCATAGTTGGCGCGACCGGCGATTTGGCGCTGCGCAAGCTGATCAAGGCGCTCTACTATCGCTGCCGCGACGGTCAGCTCGCCGGGAATGGCCGCATCCTGGGGGCATCTCGCGCCGAGCTCGATCGCGATGGCTACATCGCGCTGATCGAAGAGGCGGCCGAAAAACATATACCGGCGGAGCACCGCCGGCCAGAGGATTGGAGTCGATTTCTCGCCCGGATTGATTACATGACCATGGATGCTTTCGACTGCGCATCCTATGGCGAGCTGGTCAAACGGTTATCGGAGTTTCCCGGCCGGGTACGGGTTTTTTATTTATCGACGGGTTCGAAACTGTTTGCGCCGATATGTCGCTGCTTGCATGAACTGGACTTGATTACGCCGCAATCCCGGGTGGTTCTCGAAAAGCCGGTTGGCCACGACCTGGAAAGTGCGCATGAAATTAATCAACAGGTGTTGGCGTGCTTTGACGAAGCGCAGGTATTTCGTATTGATCACTATCTCGGCAAAGAGCCGGTACAGAATCTGATGGTATTGCGCTTTGGTAATACGATGTTCGAGTCGTTATGGCATCAGACCTACATTGACCACATCCAGATTACTGTCGCGGAGAGCCTCGGTGTTGAAAGCCGCGCCGCTTTTTACGATCACACCGGTGCTCTTCGCGACATGGTGCAGAGTCATTTGCTGCAACTCCTGTGCATTATTGCGATGGAACCGCCACCGAGTATCGATCCAAACGTGGTGCGGGATGAGAAACTGAAGGTGATTCGGGCGTTGCGTCCAATCGCCGGTCGCGACGTCGACAACTACGTTGTTCGCGGTCAATACCAGGCCGGCGCGGTCGACGGCAAACCGGTTCCAGCCTACGTGCGTGAATCGGGTGTCGAAGCGCAGAGCAAGACAGAGACCTTTGTTGCGCTCAAAACCTATATCGACAATTGGCGTTGGGCCAAGGTGCCTTTTTATCTGCGCACTGGTAAGCGCCTGGCAAAGCAGGTGTCGGAAATTGTGGTGCAGTTTAAAGATGTGCCGCACTCCATTTTTGGTGAGGCAGAGCTGCCGGCCAATCGATTGACAATTCGGTTGCAGCCCAGTGAGGAAATAGGGCTGCTGTTGTCAGGCAAACGAGTTGGCACGGGCATGGATGTGCGCGATCTGGAATTGCACCTCGATGCAGATCAGCGTGGTATCGATCACGTGCCGGATGCTTACGAGCGCCTTCTAATCGACGCCATCGAAGGGCGTGCGACGTTGTTTGTACGACGCGACGAACTGGAGGCTGCCTGGGGATGGATCGAACCAATCACCGAGCGGTGGCGCAAACAGGGTGGCAGGCCTGAGAGCTACGTCGCGTCCACCTGGGGGCCGACTGCTGCAGCTTCATTGCTGGCCCGCGATAATCGCGAGTGGGATGTGGGTTCCGACTGATGTCAGACAGTTTGCAGGTTGAAAGCGAGTGCAGGTTTGCTCGCACCGACGAGCTGACAATAGCTCTCGCGGCCCGGATCTGGGATTTGATGGAGGAGGCCATCGAGCGTTTGGGTCTGGCGCGGATCGTGCTGTCCGGTGGCAGCACACCAGTCCAGTTGTACAACGTGTTGCGTGAGTTGCCGCTGGATTGGTCAAGTCTTCGTTTCTGCTTGTCCGACGAACGCTGGGTGGATACCGGGCACGAAGCCAGCAATGAGGCGATGCTCAGGCGAGAGTTGTTTGGTGCCCGCGAGGTATCGTTGATCTCAATGGCGCGAACCGCTGACACCCCGGAAAAGGATGCGCAGAGAGTCGAGCAGGATCTGACGGCAGTAGACGGCCCGTGGGACCTGGTGTTGCTGGGCATGGGGACTGACGGTCACACAGCCTCCTTGTTTCCGGAGGCAAAAGGCCTGGCGCAGGCACTCGACGGAGAACGGCGTTGCGTTGCTGTTGAGCCAGCAGATGCCGCGCAAAGGCGTCTGACACTGACTCGCCGCGAGATACTCAATTCCAGGCGCATTGTCTTACTGTTAAGCGGCGACGCGAAGTGGCGTGTCTATCGCGAGGCGCTAAAGGGTTCTGACGTCTCGGCTATGCCGGTGCGAGCGATTCTGCAACAGAAGCAGGTTCCGGTCGACGTCTACTGGTCGGCAAACTGATAATGAGCCGGGACAAGCCAACGCCCGGGCCGGAGAGCCTGTTTGCCGCAAGCGAGCCGGCGATGGACGCAGAAGGTCTGCGGCATTCGGTAGTCGATTCGCTCGCCCACGGAATGGGTCTGGACACAAACTCGGCCACGACACGCGATTGGTATAACGCCGTGGCGTTAAGCCTGCGTGATCGACTCATGAAGCGTTGGCTGCGGACTCAGCGTACCTATGATCGCGAGGACTGC
>JAOTXR010000295.1 GCA_029862285.1 Gammaproteobacteria bacterium | reverse complement strand
GCGTATCGCACCCGAGCAGATTACCCCCGAACGGATTCGTCAGCTGATTTACTACCCATCCAACCGGGAAAAAATTCCATTATTGATCGGGCTGCTGCGCCGGATGGACCCACGCAGAACCATGGTGTTTGTCAATCGTCGCCGCGAGGCGGAGCGGCTGCAGCGTTTTCTCGAGGCTAACGGAATCCATGCCCAGGCGATATCCGGCGATGTGCCGCAAAAAAAGCGGCTACGCTTATTGCGCGATTTTGTAAGCGGTGAGTTGCCAGTGCTGATCGGTACCGACGTCGCATCACGCGGTCTGCATGTACCGGGCGTAAGCCATGTCTTCAATTTCGATCTGCCTGATGATGCCGAAGACTATGTTCATCGCATTGGTCGCACCGCACGAGCGGGTGCCGAAGGCGATGCGATTAGTTTCGGATGCGAGGACTATGCCCAAAACCTGCCGGCTATCGAGGCGTTCGTGGGCTATAAACTTCCCGTCGAGGCTGTCGATCCGGAACTGCTGATCGATATCAAGATTCCGCCACGACCGCCTCGACGCGAGAAACACAAGCGACCGCAGAATAAGAGCCGGCCCCGTCGGGGCAGTGGCCCCGGACGAGGCCGGCGGTAGACCTCGACCCGGACCCGGTCGCCGTCTTGGCACTGTCGCTTCGACGCTTGTGGTGCGTCATTAGCGGTTTTGGCCACGATTTCCTAGTACCATGCGCGCCATGAAACTGGACACCGAAAATCTGCTGCCTGAAATACGGGAAATCGCGCGCGACGCTGGTGAGGCAATCATGGAAATCTACTCACGAGATTTCCAGGTCGAGCTCAAGGATGACAAATCACCCCTGACCGAAGCCGACCTCGCTTCGCACCGGCATATAGCAGCCGCATTGAGCAAGCTGACACCGGAGGTGCCGGTTTTGTCTGAAGAATCCGGTGTGCCGGATTTTTCTGAACGCAGCAGCTGGCAACACTACTGGTTAATCGACCCGCTTGACGGCACCAAAGAATTTATCAAACGTAACGGCGAGTTTACCGTCAATATTGCCCTGATCGTCGATCATGAACCGGTACTTGGCGTGGTAACCGCGCCGGCACGTAACCTGGAGTATTTTGGAACCGCAACCGGTGGTGCCTTTCGCGCAGGCAGCGATGGCCAACCGCAGTCGATCCATGTTACCGAGGGGCATACGGGGCCGGCACGGGTGGTCGGTAGCCGATCGCATCGTGGCAGTTCGCTGGATGCTTTTCTCGAACGGCTGGGAGACTATGAGATTCTGCCGATGGGCAGTTCGCTGAAGTTCTGCCTGGTTGCCGAGGGTGCGGCCGATATTTACCCACGCCTGGGGCCGACCAACGAGTGGGATACCGCCGCAGCCCACGCAGTCCTCGCGGCGGCAGGCGGCCAGGTAGTTGAAGCCGGTGGCGACGTACTGCGCTACAACGCCAAGGAGGCCCTGCTGAACCCATATTTTCTGGCTGTCGGGGACACTTGCCGCAACTGGCTCGGATTGCTCGAGACTTGATGCTGCGACGCAGCATCGGCGCTTGGATTCATCGGCGCCTAATGGGCTAAGCTAAGGACCAGACGTCGCCGTCTCAGCGCTGCGACGTCCAAAATCAAGACCCCTTAATGGATCAAAACATCGAAACAGAAGCATTCAGGAACCTCGAGCGACTCAAGTCGCTCCGGGTTGAACACCGAGATCTGGATGACGTTATCTCTCGTTTGGCAACCGACCCGCTGGTCGATCAGCTCGAGCTGAAACGACTCAAAAAACGCAAACTACTGATCAAGGACACGATCTCGAGACTCGAGAGCCAACTCATTCCCGACCTCAACGCCTGAGTACCGTACTGCCATTCAGGGCGGCGGCGCCCGCTGCCTGACTGTGCCCGATGCCTGACCTGCAAATCAATTCCAATCTGTCCATACCGCTCCGCGAATTCCGGATGTCGTATATCCGCGCGTCAGGTCCTGGTGGCCAACATGTCAACAAGAGTTCGACCGCGGTCCAGGTGCGTTTCGATGTCCGTAACACCGGATCGCTACCGGACGACGTACGCCAACGCCTGGTAACCATTGCCGGAAATCGTCTGACTACCGATGGCGAATTGATTGTAACGGCGCAGCGCTTCCGCAGCCGCAAGCAAAACACCCAAGATGCTCTGGACCGGATCGCCCGGCTGGTACGACGTGCGACGATCGTGCCCAAGAAAAGACGACGCACCAAACCGACTGCCGCAGCCCGCAAGCGGCGGCTCGACGACAAGAAAAAACGCGGTGAACGCAAGCGGCTCCGCGGCCGCCCGAGCAGCGACGACTAATCGCGATGATTGGAGCCGCCTGCCGGCTGTCATGAGGACACCGCTCCTGCAGCGGAATTTTTTTTATCGCTTGAACTTGCGCGGCAGCAGCCAGCAGGCCAGCGCCGGCAGTAACACGATGGCGCCCAGCATGTTGACCAGGAACATGAATGTGAGCAGCAATCCCATATCGGCCTGGAACTTGAGCGGTGAGAATATCCATGTCACTACGCCGATGGCCAGCGTCAGGCCAGTGAACATCACACCGATGCCTGTCGTACGCAGGGTTGCATGATAGGCCTCGGCTACCGGCAGGCCCTCACTCATAAACGCCTTGAAGCGGCTGTAGATATAGATGCCATAGTCCACGCCGACGCCTACTCCCAGCGCGACAACCGGCAAAGTTGATACCTTTAATCCGATTTCCAATATCGCCATCAGTGCGTAGGCCAATAGTGACACCAGCCCCAGCGGAATGACTATGCAGAGCACCGACCGCGAGGTCGGGAACCGCACCAGCCAGAACAAAGTATACAGAGCCATGCCAACTGCAACTATCGTACGTGCCTCGGGCACAAACCAGGCAATCGCAGCCGCAATTGCCGCGGGAACCAAAAAGTAAACTGCCGCCCGCGGCGAAGCGAATGTGGCGATGCATAACAGGATTACGGCTGAGAACACGCCCATGAGAATGGGAAATTGCGCTGCTTCAACCTCTTCATTGGTCGATGCCATTACGCCCACATTGCCGGTCGCCAACCGGAACTTGAGCTCGTCGGTGCCGTAATCGGCGCGATAGTCTTTCACTGCGTTGACTATGCGCGCGATTGTTTCTGCCTTGTGATCCTCGCTAAACATCATCACCGGCATAACACTGCAGTCCGAATTTAGCAGGCCGCTGCTGGTATCGACCGACTGACTCGATTGCACGAGATTATCGGTAATACGCGACAACACTCGCCACTTGAGTGTGCCCTCGTTCCAGCCGGCATTGACCACCTTCGAGATCATCGGCAGCGTAATTATGCTTTGAACCCCGGGTACGTTAGCCATATACCACGCAAAATCGTCAATCGAACTCATAACACCGTAATCAATACAGCCTTCAGGCGTCGTCTCCACGATAACTGTGATGATGTCTACGCCAATCGAAAACCGTTCGGTAATGACCTGGGTGTCCTGGTTGTAACGTGAATCCGCGCGTAACTCCGGAACGCCCCGATGCAGATCACCCACCTTGATCTCGGAACCTTTCCATACGCCGAAAATGAGCAATCCGAGGCTGACAACAATAATCACCGCCGCAGGCTTTGGCCGGGCGACAACTGACAATTTGTCCCACA
>JAOTXR010000294.1 GCA_029862285.1 Gammaproteobacteria bacterium | reverse complement strand
ATTGGGGACCAGTACATTTTGACGGTCTAGCGTTTCTATTTCTGTGGCGCGAGTGCGAACTTCCTTGACCACTCCTTCGATCTCTCCGACAGTAACGTAATCGCCCGGTTTGATTGGCCGTTCAAACAGCAGAATCAGACCGGAAACAAAATTATTGACAATATTCTGCAGACCGAAACCGATACCAACTGACAATGCGCCAAATACCAGAGCCATGCCGGCAAAACTGACCCCTGCAAGGGTCAGTCCTATGAGCAAGGCTACAGCGAAACCGGCGTATCCACTGACCGTTACCAGTGCCTCCCTTGCATGACGATCCATTCCCATGTCACGCAGCCAGCGGCGGTTGAGACGCGCCTTTAGCCAGGCGGTAATGGCGATGATGACCCCAAATGCCGTCACACCAATGAATATGTTTTTTGGCACCAATCGATTGCCACCGACATCGACGCCCTGAAGTGTGATCTCGCGCAACCCGGAAATAGCGTTGCCGGTTGGGTCCCAGGTCCAGATAAGGAACCAGGCAAAGCCGATCCACAGCGCAACGCTGATAACCATGTACAGCCAGCCCAGCTCAGGGTTTCTCTCATCCTGACGCATGCCCATCCAGGAACGAATTCTGTAGCTTGCGGTGCTGGTTCCCGAGACGATGCCCTGCATACTCTGGCGCATGGCCCAGATTACTGTCCACAACAGGAAGCCGCCGGACATGGTGGCGAATATTCCAAGCAGCAGGAAATTGGTGAGGTTGCGATAGCCGGCGAGTTCCGCGCCGACCGCCACGATTGCTGCGACCATCAGGAGCGTGCGCAGCGGCACCAGTCTGCCACGCAGCGATGGAATCACCCGGCTCAGCCGGAGTACCCACAACAGCGCAGCCACCAGGTAAATCGTGAACAACGCACGGACAGCGTAAACTGATTCGGCCGGTACCCGGGTAAGCCAGCCCGGCCCAAGTGCGAGCCATCCAAAGACTACCGCGATCAGTAATGCGTGCAGTCGCGTACGTGCATTGTCGCCGTGGACACGTTTTTCCAGCAGGTTGGTGCCAGGCGAGAACGAACCGGTAATCCAGTTGATAACGGATTTGCCAAGCCCGTAAAACAATATGGCCAGTGCAAACCGGAATAGCAGGGAATCGCTGCGTGGGGCACTGGCTAACAGCGCCAGGCCGATACTGGCCGTGGCACCGGCAAAAAGCAGGGGTGTATTTTCGCTCAGGCGGCGTACCAGCGTGACTTGCACCGTCGGTCGACCGGCGCGACCCCGTTGTTGATCGCACCAGTTCAGCACCACCCGCCGGATCAGCCAGCCGGCTGCACCAGCCAGGAGTGAACCTGCGATCACAAGAAACCAGCGAGCAGGGCGGACTCCGCGCAATTGCGGGTCAGTAAATACAGAGTCACTCAATTTGCGTCTGGCACTTGCGGGATCGCGCAGCACTTCGGCAATGGCGCTTGGACCGTTGCGGTCTTGTTCTGTCAAACGACGCGTGTTGAGTTCGGACTGCAACGCGGCCACCTGGTCCAGCACCTGTTCCGTGTGCAGAATCAGCAGACGGCAGGCGCCAACCCGTGCCTCGCCACGCCTGATTTCGACTTCGTAAGTGGCGCGTTGTTCGATGATCTCGGCTGGGTCCTGATCAGATGTTTCACCCAACAGGGCCAGATCCTGTTCGAGCTGGTCGACCAGTACGCCACCGTCGCGCACGCAGCGCATCGCGTCGGTTCGGATCCTGGCGGTGCGTCTCTGTGCCGCCTGGATTTTCTCGATCGAAGCACTGTCATCACGCAGCACTGTTCCGAGCGCGGCTAACTGAGTTTCAGCGATTTCGGGATCGAATGACTGTAGTGCGTGCGTTGGTCGAACTGACAATACTACGGTTACTGCCAGGAGCATCAGAAAAGCGATGATTGCGGCAATACGCCGGGCGCTTTGTTGCACGAGTGGCAGTGTATAGCTGGCCCGCGGGCATTACAAAACGGCCAGGGACGGCAGGAAGATACTCAATGACGGCGGAGTCGGCGGAGAGGGAGGGGGATGGCCGGGCCGGGGCTATTGACGGAACGTTAGTTACGCCACGGACGGCAGCTAAGATCCATATCGGCGGAGTTGGCGGAGAGGGAGGGATTCGAACCCTCGAAGGGTATTAGCCCTTGCTGGTTTTCAAGACCAGTGCATTCAACCGCTCTGCCACCTCTCCGGACGATGGATTCTCGCGGGTCGTCGAGGGCTGCGCAAGCTGGTTTGCAGTGACAGCGCCGGGCCGGTTATTCCCGGCCGGGCGCAGGCCGCGATCCGGGCAATGACAATGCGGCCGTTCCCGGTGGCAGATGCCACTGCGACACCGGATTTGATCCTGAATTGCCAGAATGTGACATAGGTCAACGCGGTTATGTCGCTCGCAACGCGATGATCCGTCGAGATTTTTTACACCCAGGCAAGGGCGGTATCGACTGGTTTTTTCTAAGATATTGATTTTCCGCCGTATGGTACTGATTGGCCCGAATCCTGCAGTGCAATCACCGTCAGTCTTTGGGGGATTGCAGCCCGTCTGCCGGCGCAGAGGCGGGTGTCGAGGTCGGATGGTTTTTATGACGTACGGCGCGTCAGGAAGCCATGAGACAACCGGCGGATTTGGGTGCCGTTTACCCGTTAATTATCGGGGACTTAAGCGGACATTCTTCAGTCATTGTATTGCGTGAATTGGTCAATCTCTGTACGCTGGAGCGTTACCCTGATCCACCCTGAAACTGACGTTAGGAGCTTGGTCCATGAGGACATTGTCTACGCCGATTTTGTGTTTGTGTTGCATTGCGTTTTTCACGCTGGGTGATATTGCGACGGCACAAAATGCGGTCGACCGATACGGTCTAAATGCCGGCGACATACTGCAGATTTCTGTCTGGCGTGAGCCCGAAATGAGTCGTGAAGTGCTGGTGCGACCCGACGGGAAAATAAATTTTCCGTTGGTTGGCGATGTGGATGCGGCCGGCCGTACCCCTGAAGAGGTGCAGGCAGAGATCATAGAACGTCTCGAGCAATATATTCCCGATGCCGTTGCCACCGTAGCGGTCATCAACGTTTCCGGCAACAAGATCTATGTACTCGGCAAAGTACTGCGTCCCGGCGAATTCACGGCGACGCGGGCCGTAGACGTAATGCAGGCACTGGCGATGGCTGGCGGTCTGAATCAGTTTGCCGCCAGCAACAAGATCAAAATTCTGCGCCGTGACAATGACGGCCGTCAGCGTGCCATCGAGTTTCGTTATTCGGATGTCGAAGATGGCCGCAATCTGCAAAACAACATTATTCTACAGAGTGGCGATGTCGTTATTGTCCCCTAAAGTCTGCCCCGTATTCATTGCGCTGGCCCTGTTGTACATGGCGCCCGCAAGTGCCGCCGAGTTATCGGCGCTGCTGCGCATCGATACAGAGATTTATTACGACAGTAATATCGTGATGGGGTCGATCGAAGAAAAAGAGGCGGAGGCAATGCGGTTTTCTCCGTTGTTGAACCTGCGTGCCAAGGGAACGACCTGGGAAACCAATCTGAATACTATGCTGCGTTTTACAAAACTCTCTGAGGATCAGTTTGATAGTGACGATCAGTTCGTCGACACGCGGTTGAAGAAATTTGGTGAGAAACAGGCATGG
>JAOTXR010000371.1 GCA_029862285.1 Gammaproteobacteria bacterium | reverse complement strand
AGCGCCGCTGCCGTTATCAGAACGGCGAGTCGCGGTTTCCACAGTCCACGGGATGCGAGTGTTGCCAGACAGAGCACGATCAGGATGACCGGCGCAAAGGTCGTGGCCAGGACGGCGACACAGCCGATGGACTCGTCCCATTTGCCGTTCCAGACCAGCTCAATGATCGGTGACCCAACGGCAATCAGCGCGAGGCTCACGCAGGCACCGATTGTTATCGAGGCCCTGGCGGCCTTGAGAAAAATTCCATGATGCGAGGAAGTGTGGTCCACAACTTTCGAAAGCGAGGGAAAGACAACTTCATTGATGGCCGTTGAAAACATCGTTGTTAGGCTTACCACGAGTTGGGCGGCAAAAAAGTAAACACCGAGTAGTGCCTTGGCTTCGAAGAGGCTGATTACGAAATACGGACCGTTCAGCCGCGCAGCGATAGCCAGGTTGCTCAGCATGATCCAGCGGCTTTCGCGAAAAATCCCGACGTACTCCTGTAGCGGAACATGGCGCGACCTGGGCCATGACCGGCTCACAAGATATAGCAGGGTCATCAGTATCAGCGGCTCGAGTGCCAGGGGAAACATAAAACTGTAGACCCCGAAGCCCAGCACGGCGAAGAGTATCGTCAGCACTTGTCGCGTCACATCGGAAGTCGCCGTAACCAGTGCCAGACTGCGGAAGCGGCCGGAAAGAGCGACCTGAGCGCGGAGGATAAGCCCCGGCGACGCCAAAATGATCGACAGCGCGAGCAGGCTTGCAAGTGGCACGAGCTCGGGAATTTCATAGAAGCGTGCGGCGCGCATCGCCAGTGCAATCAACAGGACGAATGCCAGAATATTGAACGCCAGGCCAAATTTGAAAATGGCCGGTGCATGCTCGTCGAAATTTACACCGCGTTGAATGAGTAATTGTTGCGTGCCGCCATTACGCAGTACCGCAACGCTGGCGCCAATAGACAAAACGATCGCATAGGTGCCAAAGTCCTCTTTGCTGAGCAACCACCCCAGCACGATCTGTGTTGCGAAGGTAGCCACCTTGCCGAGAGAGGCAGCGAATGCAACCCAGAAAGCACCGCTGGCCATATTCCTGTGCATTATCCGGGCACCCGTGGGTCTGCAACAGGCAGGTCAAAAAAACTTCGCGCCGTGGCTGTTGTCTCCCGTGCCAGCTCAGAGAAGTCCCGATTGCTGTGATCGGCAAGCACTTCGAGTATGTGTGGCAAATGCATCGGTTCATTGCGCCGGGTCTTTGGCTGCGGTGTCAGGTCCCGGGGTAGCAGGTATGGCGCGTCGGTTTCGATCATCAATCGGCCCGCCGGGATGCTGGCGGCGGCAGCGCGCAGATCGTGACCGCGCCTCTCATCGCAAATCCAGCCGGTTATGCCGATGTGCAGGTCCAGATCCAGGCAATCGTGCAATTCCCGTTTGTTGCCGGTAAAACAGTGCGCGACTCCCCCGCACAAGCGGTCACGATACTCGCGCAGGATGCTGACAAAAGTCTCGTGCGCATCGCGCTGATGCAGGAAGACCGGTAACTGAACTTCTGCGGCCAGCTCCAGTTGAGCCACAAAGGCGCGCTCCTGATCGGCGGGCGGTGAAAAATTGCGGAAATGATCCAGACCGCATTCACCGATAGCGACGACTTGAGGATGCTGTGCCAGTTGACGGAATCGGGCGACGGCGTCGTCGTCGAATTCGCTGGCATGATGCGGGTGCATACCGGCGGTGGCAAAAATCACCCCCGGATTCGCGGCGGACAGTGCCGCAGCATCGGTACTCGCGGCGACGCTGGTACCGGTTACGATCATTTGCACCACACCGGCGGCGACCGCGCGATCCAGCACCGCCTGGCGGTCATGATCGAAGCTGTCGTGGGTCAGATTGACTCCGATATCGATGATTGCGGCTGGCAACGTTGCGGTCCTGGCTAAAGACTGGCGGTATTGCGGCCGGGTACTATAACCTAGCCCGTTACGAGGGGCTGCCAGAGAACCGGCAAGACCAGATAATTAACCGTTACGAATCTACGGTGGGGGATCGCGTTGCGGCGCATTGAATACTCGTGGCTCTAGACAAGGACCAACTCGATAATTTGCGTATCCGCCCGGAACAGCGCGTCGCCGGCCGCGGCGCCGGACGTCTCTGGTTGGCGGTGCTTGCTGTGGCGATGATCGGCGCCGTCGTGCTGGCTGGAATGCGCTTCCTGTCTGCGCCAGCCGAAGACGCACCGCCGCCATTGGAAATAGCTACGGCACAGCGGCCGGGTTCGGCTCAGGACGCGGTGCTTGACGCTTCTGGCTATGTCGTCGCCAGACGCATCGCAACAGTCAGTTCCAAGGTAACAGGCCGGGTCGATGAAGTATTCATCGAGGAGGGCATGAGTGTCGAGCAGGGACAGTTGTTGGCACAACTCGATGCCAGCTCAGTGCAGACGCAGTACGCACTGGCGGAAAGTCAGCTCGAATCCGCAAAACGAAGTCTGGAAGAAACCCGGGTAAGGCTCCAGGAAGCAGAACGGCAACTCGTGCGGACGACTGCTTTACGGGGTGAGAAACTGGTGAGCGAGGCAGCACTCGACGCGGCAGAGTCGGAAGTGAATGCGCTTCGAGCGCGACTGAATGCTTCGCGTTCGGAGGTCAAAGTCGCCGAGCGATCGCTGGCGGTGCAACGACAAGCGCTCGACGATCTTGAGATTCGCGCGCCGTTTACCGGTGTCGTGATTTCAAAGAACGCGCAACCCGGCGAGATGATCTCGCCGATCTCTGCCGGCGGC
>JAOTXR010000016.1 GCA_029862285.1 Gammaproteobacteria bacterium | reverse complement strand
AACTCGGCTCTTATGGATGGCCCACCACCGCCACCCATGACCGAAGCCATCAAGAAGCCGACAGCAAACGGGACCAGGATGGCGGACAGCAAGCCGCCGGGATCGTTGAAGCGTCGCTTCAGTTCCTTCCACACGGTGACAAAGACAAACGGCATCAGGCGCGAAGGTCCTTGCCGGTCAGTTTCAGGAACAGGCTTTCCAGATTGGGCTCCGACAGCCGCGTGTCGCGTATCACAGCACCAGTAGCGCCCACGCCATTGAGAAACCTCTGCAGGCTGCCGGCCCCATCCCTGACCGAAATCATCACGGTCTCGGTATCGAGTACCAGCACATCGGCATTCAGTCGCGCCACTTCCTGCTCAACTTCGGCGACGTCAAACGTTCCGGATAGCTGGATGATGTCTTTTTCACCCACCTGCGTGCGTAATTGCTGCAAGGTCCCTGCGGCGATGATTTCGCCGTGATCCATGATCGCCAGTTCGTCACACAGTCTTTCCGCCTCTTCCATATAGTGTGTTGTGTACAAAACACATGTGCCCTTGGTCTTTTCTTCCTCAACCAGGTCAAACAGTCTTTCGCGCGATTGTGGATCGACGCCAACAGTGGGCTCGTCGAGTAACAGAACTGCAGGCTCGTGTACCAGGCCGCAACCGAAGTTCAACCGGCGTTTCATGCCACCGGAATAGTTTTTCGGCAGGTCCCCGGCCCGGTCGGTCAAGCCGATACGATCAAGCACGTGGGCGACGCGGCTCTTTAGTCTGTCGCCGCTCAGACCGTAGGCTGCGCCCCAGTAGCTGAGATTGTCACTGGCTGACAGGTCTTCATAGATGGCCAACTCCTGTGGGACTATTCCGAGCGATCCCTTTGCTTTTACGCCGTGAGTGACCACATTGAAACCGCCGACTTCGATAATGCCCGCAGTCGGCTTGAGCAAACCGGCAATGCAGTTGATAGCCGTTGACTTGCCGGCTCCGTTAGGGCCCAGCAAACCGAATACCGCTGCCCTTCGGGCAGAAAAGCTGACACCCTTTACCGCCGGAAAATCACCGTATGACTTTTGCAGCTTCCTGACCTCAATCAAAGCGGTAACTCCAGCCATTGCGGTAGTTCAACCATAAGAATAAATGCCGTCCAGCGCCAACTTTTTCGCGCATGTGCGAGAAAATCCTTGCCAAAATCTGCCTGTAGGCTAACCCTGCCCGCCTGGTCGCTGATAGCATCGGGGCGGAGACCTGGCAGCCCGGAAAATATAGTGGTGATCAAATGACCGTTCGACTATTCAACCTCAGGGGCGTACCCGACGATGAGGCTGATGAGATACGACACTTGCTGCAGGAAGACGGCGTTGATTTTTATGAGACACCACCGGGTAACTGGGGCATATCGGCGCCGGCGTTTTGGCTAAGGGATACCGCGCAAACAGATCGCGCCAAGAAGCTTATTGCGGACTACCAGGACAATCGCGCGGCCACGGCGAGAGCAGCGCGCGTGCATCTAAAACAGGAAGGGAAGGACAAATCTATCCTCGATGCATTCAGGGAAGAACCAGTAAAGTTCATCGCCTATGTCGGTACCGCGTTGGTAATTCTGTATTTTTCCACCAAGCCTTTTCTGGATGCGGGCCAGTAACGCATATGAGAATGCCGCGTAACTCCATCGGCTTGATTGCGCTGCTAATACTGATCGGTTGCGTGCCGGTGCGGTACGTTACAGTTGCACCGGCGGACGAGAGCCGGGTCCGGATTAAGACCAACGTTCCCGATCTGCCGCAACGAATTGGCGAGCTTAGCGCCGCATTGCAAGCATTGGATCCATCCGTTGAGCCGGCCGAAGCTCTGCGATTGGCAAAAACGGCGGTGCACTATCCGTTGCAGCTTGCAGACCACTACAAACTCACGAAACCGCCGCTCATACACAACATGCTAGTCAATGCCGGATTACGACCCCGTGGTCTTTGTATCCACTGGACCGAAGACCTGCTGGGTCGTTTGCACGAACTACGGCTGGAAAGTTTCGATCTGTGGTGGGGTGTCGCCACGCCAGCGACCCGTTTTCACGTCGAGCACAGCACGGTCGTTGCCACTGCCAGGGGCCAGCCATTTGAAGACGGCATAATTTTGGACGGCTGGCGCGATTCAGGCTGGCTTTACTGGTCGCCGGTCGCCGATGACAAATACACCTGGAACATCATGGGCAATTACATTTCCGGAATGGGACTGTAATTTAAGGTCTGCGACGACTCTCCGTGAACGCATTCATCGTGGCAGCACCCCTCATTGTGGGAGCGCCTTCCAGGCGCGATTCTGTTTTCGATCGCATGTCGCTCCTACGAGGCACAGGCAACGCAGTGGGTTGCGGCCGGATCGACTGTCAGACGACGTGGGTCGATAAGCTCTTCACAGTCGTGGCAGTAACCATATTCGCCAGCTTCGATACGCCGCAGTGCGGCAGCAATGCGTTTCAGGTTTAACTCGCGGCGACGCCGTGCTTCTACCGACATTGCCTGTGCCCGCATTGCGTCCATACGCGACAAGCGGCCCACCCGGGTCTGGTCCAGCTCTACTGTCGACGCTGCCTGATCGCCGGTCGCCGCTACGGCTTGCAGCTCTTCGCGCAATGCGATGAGCTGTTTCCTGAAGCTTTCAATATCGAGGTTGGACATGTGCCGACAATCAGTCGAGTTCAGGATTGGCGTCGAATGTCTGACAAATAAACTGCCGCGGAACATCGAGCCCGTCAGCTATTTGATCCAGCACTGCTCGCTCTACCTCCGATACATGGCCCTCGGCACGCGCGATGATGCAGAGATCGTGCATTAACTGCATACGCTGCGGCACGCTGGTTGAATTGAGTACCTGTTGCAAACGCGCCGGAAGCTCCTGCCTGAGCTTCTCAAGGCTGAGTTTTTCTGTAAACGTGCCCGCGCCAAAAAACCTCTCAAAGATCTCGATCTCTTGCTCGCTGATATCGTCATTGGCGGCAGCAACTACCAAAGCGGCCGCGAATAACGCCCGCCGCATGGCTTCGGCGCTCTTGGTGTGGCCTTCCATGTAACTGGGTTCCATCAAACTCATGAGCCGCTGAACCGCAACTTCCAGGTCCGCTTTGTTCAAGCCCCCAGGCTGTGCGAGTTCGGATTGATAATATAACTGCAGCGCCTTGACCCGTAATGGGCTAAAAGGATGGGTCGAAAACCAGTCCTCTTTTGGCGCGCCCTGCCCTGGTTCCGCTGCCACTATCTGCATCTCATCGACCTGGCTGAGGAAGGCGGACAGGTTGAATTCAATAGTGACTCCACTTAGCCCGGAAGCCAGTTTGAAAAGCGCCCGCGCGACGGAGTCGAGATCATCGGCACAATGCGCACCGGCGCGATCGGCCGAGATCTCTGCGTATCGCGACCAGCCGAACAGGTCCAGCGCAAGCGCAACATCCGGGCTGGAACCACCACGCAGGATATATCCGATCGGTATGTCATGGTGGTGGTACACATGATGGCCAAGCTCGTGACCCATAACAAAACGCAGTTCGTTGTTATCGAAACTCTCCAGCAGGCTCGACGAGAACATGACAAACAATCGGCCGTCTTCCGGTTTGAAACAGGCTGCATTGAATTGCGGGCTGGGAAAAACATAAAGCTCTACCGGGATAGCGAGCCCGAGTTTCTCCACGCATCGATCAGCGGCATCGTGAACGTGACTGGCCATTTCGCGGCTCAGTCGCACCGACGTGGCCAGCAAACGCCGGCGAATGCCTACCTCTCCCTTTTCGGCTACCTTTTCCAGCTGCTCGTTAGTTCTGATGACATCGGGATTCTCAAGCAACTTGTTGTAGAGCTCAAGATCGTTTTCACAGCGTATCGTCGTTGCGCTCATTTAACCCATTTCCTGTTTTGACTGATACCCAATATGGATCAGGCCGGCACATACTCGAGATACTGCGGTTCCCACATGGAATCGGTAATCAGTTTGTCAATATCCTGAGCAACTTCAGCAGTGGCAATACCATCGCTGCACGCGCGTTCGATTACCGATTTCGTTACCTGACGAGTTAC
This sequence comes from Gammaproteobacteria bacterium, assembly GCA_029862285.1. Taxonomy (GTDB): domain Bacteria; phylum Pseudomonadota; class Gammaproteobacteria; order Steroidobacterales; family JABDKV01; genus JABDJB01. The sequence continues at coordinate 9,688 of JAOTXR010000016.1, read as the reverse complement.
TTCACGCAATCGTGAAATCGACGGATACAGCATGCCCGCATTCAGCTCGGATTCCAGTACGGCACCGGCCAAGGCTTCGGCAGCAGCCGTGATCATGGAATTAGTAATGTAACTGGCACCACACAAGATCGCGCCCAATCCCAGACCGGGGAAAATAAAGACATTGTTGCCCTGACCAATTCTGACTTCGCGCTTGTCAAAATTCACGGGTTTGAAAGGGCTGCCCGTCGCAACCAATGCTCTACCGCTGGTCCATTCGAACAGGTCGGAGGGATTCGCTTCGGCCAGCGCATTGGGATTTGAAAAAGGCATGATGATGGGTCGGTCGCAGTAACCGGCCATGGTGCGGACGATCCCTTCATCAAAAGCGCCGGCCTGGCCCGATGTACCGATTAGCGCCGTGGGTTTATAGTGCTGAACTACTGTCGCGAGAAAGCGCGCACCGGCATCTGGCATGCCCAAACCGGCGGCTGTGGACGCATCCCAGGCAAGCCCTTTCTTATAGCTGTCTCTGATCTCCCGGTCATTTACCAACAGACCCTTACTGTCCAGTGCCGCAATCGCCGGCACCGCAGTCCCTGCGCCAAGCTGCTCCAGGGCCACCGTGATCTGGCGTGCTATTCCGAGCCCCGCAGCACCTGCGCCGAAAACGACAATACGCTGATCGGCCAACGAGTTGCCGGTAATGCGCATCGCACTCATCAATCCGGCCAGGGCCACGGCGCCGGTCCCCTGTATGTCGTCATTAAACGATGGAAAATCGCGGCGATAGCGATCCAGAATATTCAATGCGTTGTCTTTTCTGAAATCCTCCCACTGGATCAACACATCGGGAAACAACTCGCACGCGGCAGTGACAAATTCGTCAACCAGTTCATTGTATTCCGCGCCACGTAATCGCGGATGACGCCAACCGACATACAGCTCGTCAGCTAGCAGCCTTTCGTTGTTCGTGCCAACATCCAGGCTAATCGGTAACGTCTGGCTGGGATGAATTCCAGCACCGGCTGTATACAGCGCGAGCTTGCCTACGGAAATAGCCATACCGCCAGCACCCTGGTCGCCAATACCCAATATCGATTCGTTATCGGTCACAACGATCAGGCGAATAGCCCGGTCGCCCACCGCCGCTTTCAGTATTTCCTTTATACGCCCACGGAAATCCGGGCTAATCCACACACCGCGTCCACGTCGGAATACGTGGCTGAAATTCATGGTCGCCTGGGCAACGGTCGGCGTATAAACAATCGGCATGAATTCCTTGAGATGATCGCATAACACACGATAAAAAAGTTGTTCATTGCGATCCTGCAGCGCGGTCATGCCGATGTACTTCTCCAGGTCGGTAGACTTGGCATGCACCGACGCATAAATACGCTCTGCCTGCAGATCCATACCGAACTCGGCACTCGGGAGGAATCCATGCAAATCGAACTCCGAGCGTTCCCACGCACTGAACGCAGTGCCCTTGTTCAGCAACGGGTCGCGAAGTAAATCGACGCCTCTTACGGCAATTTTCTGCTTGGGTTTTTCACCCGGCATTGGCTAATCCATTAATGATTTTAGACGCACTATATACCCTCCAGGGGCCCTAATTCCGGCTTTTGGGGCTTATGAGTGGGGCCTCCATCCCCCTGGACACCACAGCAAAAGTGACCTCAACTATCGGGCTAATTTACACAAAGCAGCCGATACTATTTAATCTAACTCCGGTGAGCGTAGATCCAGAAGCTCTGGGAATGATTGGGGATATGGAGCAGGCTGACGCAAGCAGGCCATCCGTCTGGTTACCTGACGATATGTTCGCCAAGGCGGAGCGGGACGCGCGGGACTATTCGATTTTCCCGGGCAACCGGCCGCCCAGCGTAAGCACGCCAATCCAGGGCCTGCTGACCACAGCTTTTTGCCGTTCCAAAGCGGACGAACTCCGGGAACTCGCAGTTGACCAGTACATCGCCGAAGTACTTGAACCCACCGAAGCGCCGAAGCGCCCGAGTGCGAAACAGGTCATTCAGCAGCTAAAGGGCAGAGTTCTGAACGAAATCACCGACGGCCCCCTTTACGCCGTGGAGTTGGAACTGGCCTGCGACACTGGACCGAGGCGGGTCGGCATCCTCGCGCAGAACCGTGAAATCAACAATGGCGTTTGGGGCCCGGAACAGCACCTGCAGGCTGTTGCGGTCGTGCGTGATTTTAGCGACCTCTCCATGCCTATTATCAACTTTATGGACACGCCCGGTGCAGACGCGGGCGCCGAAGCGAATCAAAACAATCAGGCCCACTCAATTTCCCGGTTGCTGGCCGAAATGTGCAACCTCGCCGTACCGACCGTCGGCGTCGTCTTTGGACTTGGCTATTCAGGAGGCGCGATTCCGCTCGCGGCGACCAATGTACTGCTGTGTGTTCGCACCGCTGTCTTTAACACCATTCAACCAAAGGGCCTCGCCAGCATTGCGAGACAATACAATCTCAGTTGGCAGGAATGCGCCCACTACGTCGGCTTGTCATCCTATGAGTTGCTGACCAAGGGTGTGGTTGACGGTGTAATTGATTATGCGCCGGATGACAAAGATGCTTCCGTGGCGAATCTGCAAACATCTATCTGCAGCGCAATCGAGTCCATCGAACAGGCGTCGCGCAATTTTGCTGCTCAGGAGCCGATCGTTCTCGGTCAATATCAACGCGCCGTCAGTCGTTATCTCAGGCCGTCTCAGGAACTCAAGAGAATCAAGTCGGTAGCGGAATTTTCTTTTTCTGATGCACGCCGGGTGGTGCCGGATGTCTTCGGGCTCAGCATGCGGCACTTGCGCTATGTCGGCTTGCGCCGTCGACTACGAACTTCGACTCTCGATGTTTATGGGCGCCTGGCGGCAGTCGAAATTCCCGCCGGCGATCTCGCTGTTCGTACCAAACAGGCACGTGACACCGCATTCAATGAGTGGCTCGAAGACCCGGATCGCATCGTTTACAACGACCAACTCGCCAAGGCGCTGAAAAATTACCGTCAGCGCCGAGAGGGTCTGGCCAAGGAGCGCAGCCGACTCACATCGCTGTTGCTTGGTGAACCACAACGCAACTATGAAAATGCCCGGGAAGCGCTTTGCTTCAACCTGGGCCTGTACCTCTACAATCGCTGGAAATCGTCTTCACCGTACAATTTCCGCAAGCTGATTCAACAAGTCGCCGCCCGAGAAAATAGGCGTAGCGGCGATGAGGTATTCGACATTCCTGACACCGAGGTCACAGTGCGGGATGTCATTTTTGATGGCGAACTGCGTGAATCGCTAACAAAGAACTTCGTCAACTTGCTTATCTTCGATGCGCTTTATGATTCCATCGTCAACGGCTTCGCCGATATGGCGGAAGAGGCTCGTGCCGACCACTCCATTTCCGAGGGCTCGTTACAGAAACTGCTCGAGAATTCCCTGGAGGTAGCCTCGGAACAGGTGCAACGCGACGAGGAGATGGATGAAACCGGCAAGTTTTTAAGCGCGAACTCAAACTTGTTTTCTGGCTGGATTCAGTATTTCGTCAAATTCAACGGCCGTGGCGCTTTCCTCAAGGAGGTGGAGGAATGGAAGCGCGTCGCCTTCACGCGATTGTCGGACGCGCTGTTAGTCTTAATCACTTTCATATTTGAAACGTTGGTACCGGCATTCCTTACTTCGCAAACTACCAACAAATCCTATGACGGCAATATCAAGCCAAAGCGAATTGGCAAGCGCAAGGACTTCTGGAACCAGTTGGAAATCGCCTACAACGACGTCCTGGTCCAGCGGGTTCTGGATGACGTTAAACGCCAAAAACTGACCTCGGTGACGGCGATCAGGGATCGATTCTTTGTCGATTTTCAGGAGCTGGACGCAAACCTGATGACCGCGGATCCGGTGGGGTTCCCTGGTTTTCGCCTTTCAATTGAACGCGCACTAAAAAAAGGCCACACACCATGTGGCGTGGTGACGGGAGTCGGACGGCTGGCTTTCGGCTCTGGTCGCAAAGTCGGGATATTGATTTCCAATGTCGATTTTCAGGCGGGCGCCTTCGATATGGCCAGTGCCGAAAAGATGTCGCGCTTGTTAAATGAATGCGTCAGTCAACGGCTGCCGGTGATTTGTTTTGTTTCCTCTGGTGGAATGCAGACCAAGGAAGGTCCGAACGCGTTGTTTGCCATGGCAGTATCCAACGACCGTATTACTCGTTTTGTACGCGATAACGACTTACCAATTATCATTTTTGGTTTTGGCGACTGCACCGGTGGCTCTCAAGCAAGTTTCGTCACACACCCAATGGTGCAGACCTACTATTTTAGTGGTACGAACATGCCGTTTGCCGGACGCGTCGTCGTTCCTTCGTTCCTGCCATCGCAAAGTATCGTCTCGAATTATCTATCCACGAAGCTGGGTTCGATGCGTGGCCTCGTACATCACCCGTTTGCCGAAACCCTTGACAAAGACCTGCAAGACATCGATCGCGAGATTCCCTTACCGACAGAGACCGTTGAGGAAGTTGTCGACAGAGTTTTCAAGGGTGCGTACCTGCCGGAAGCCCGGAAGACGGTCGAATGGGACTCACAGGGCTATGTGCGGTCACTGATGCGGCCGATACAGCGCGTGCTCATACACGGTCGTGGCTGTACCGCAGTAAAGCTGACTCGGATGGCCAAGCAACGTGGCACGTCGGTCGTGCTGGTGCAGTCCGATCCGGACATGGATTCAGTTGCGGCCGACATGCTTACCGGGTCGGATGAAGTTGTCAGTCTTGGCGGGCAAACCCCGGATGAGAGCTACCTCAATGCAATGAGCGTTTTTGCAATTGCATCGCGCGAACGGGTGGATGCATTGCATCCCGGTATCGGTTTTCTTTCTGAAAATGAGGACTTCGCTCGTACGTGTCGCAAGCGTGGCCTGAACTTCATTGGGCCTTACGCCAAGAATATGGAGGTCATGGGCAACAAGTCCAACGCTATCAATACGGCGCTTGCCAACAACGTCCCCGTAGTGCCGGGTAGTCACGGCATTCTCACGAGCGCCGCTGCAACTGCTCAGGTGTCTGACACCATCGGCTATCCGGTGCTTCTGAAAGCGGTACACGGCGGTGGCGGCAAGGGTATTAAAGTGGTGCGCAGCGCGGACGAAATCGACGATGCTTTCGCCACGGTTTTTGCCGAGGCAAAAAGTGCGTTCGGTAGTGGCGATCTCTATCTGGAGAAGTTTGTCGAGTCGCTACGTCATATAGAAATACAGATACTGCGCGACTCAAGTGGAAATACCCGCATTCTTGGTCTACGCGATTGCAGCGTGCAACGTAATAACCAGAAGGTGCTTGAAGAATCCAAATCGGTACGGCTGCCCGAACGACTGGAGCAGGATGCATTTCGCTATGCTCGTGACCTCGCAGACGCAATCGACTACCTCGGCGCAGGAACAGTCGAGTTTATCTATGACTTGACAGAGAACGCACTTTATTTCATGGAAATGAATACGCGGCTGCAGGTGGAGCATCCCGTTACCGAGTGGACTACCGGGATTTCGATCGTCGACGAGCAATTCCGCATTGCCGAAGGCCACAGCATCGAGCATATTGATGTCAACTACCGGGGATACGCTATCGAAGCACGTATCAATGCCGAGCAGGGCGTGGTCGATGCTGACGGTGCTATCGATCTGGTGCCATCGCCCGGACGAGTCTCCGAATGTCATTTTCCAAGTGATGACAACGTGGAAGTGATTGCAGCTATCGCCAGGGACAAAACGGTATCGCCGTTCTATGACAGCCTGGTTGCACAGATTACTGCGTATGCCGAGAATCGCCGGGACGCTGTAGACCGCCTGAACCAGTACCTGAAATCGATCCGTATCCAGGGCATCTGCACCAATATTCCATTGCTAACGCGCATACTTGAGGATGCGGCGTTCCAGAAAGGCCAGTACGACACCGGATACCTGCCGGAATTCCTCAACCGAATTGATGGCGATCAATTACTGCGTGAAATGGCCCAAACCGGCGCCTCAGCCAGCGCGGACGCAGCATCCATCAAGATTGAGGGCTCCGATGAATTGAAGGTGCTATCGCCGCAGACTGGCATATTTTATTCCACACCATCGCCGTCCGATCCCGCTTATGTGGCTGTTGGCGACCGGATCACACTGGATGAGACTATCTGCCAGCTCGAGGCCATGAAAATGTTTACTTCGGTGTCACTATCCAGCTTCAATGGCAGTGAGATGACCTATCCGGCGGAACACCAATATGAAATTGTTCGCATAAATCAGGCCAATGCCACGCAGGTCAATGCCGGTGACCTGTTGTTTGTAATCAGACCCGTCTAGACTCGGGCCTGGAAACGGAAAGGTAAGATATCTTGAAACTGGCGAGCCTGAAAGAGGGTGGACGTAACGGAACGCTGATCGTAGTCAGTCGTGATTTGAGTCGCGCAGTACGCGTAGTTCATATCGCCACGACGATGCAGCAGTTGCTCGACAACTGGGACGAGCTCGCACCACAGCTTGAGGCGGTCGCTACAGGACTCGAGGCGGGAACCCTCGAAGATGAGTTTGCGTTTGACCCGGAAAGACTCGCTGCACCTTTGCCGCGCGCCTATCACTGGGTCGACGGCAGTGCCTATGTCAATCATGTCGAATTGGTCCGCAAGGCACGCGGCGCGGAGATGCCGGAAAGTTTTTGGCATGATCCACTGGTGTATCAGGGCGGCTCCGACGATCTTCTCGGGCCCCGTGAGGACATTCCGGTGCCCAGCGAAGAATTTGGCATTGACATGGAATCCGAAACTGCTGTCATAACTGACGATGTTCCAATGGGCACCAAGGCCATGGATGCAGGCAAACACATCAAGTTACTGATGATCGTCAACGATGTCTCTCTACGCAACCTGATCCCGGGTGAGCTGGCCAAGGGTTTTGGATTTTATCAGTCAAAACCGTCAACCGCCTTTTCGCCCGTCGCGGTCACCCCGGACGAACTCGGTGATGCGTTTACGCAGGGAACCTTCAATCTTCCGTTGGTCACCCACTTGAACGGTGAGTTATTCGGTCAACCGGAATGTGGCATCGACATGACTTTCAATTTTCGCCAGCTCATCGAGCATGTGACCAAAACCAGAAACCTCGGAGCTGGTGCGATTATCGGTTCCGGCACTATCTCAAATTATGATCGTAGCAGGGGTTCGAGTTGTCTGGCCGAAAAACGCATGCTGGAAACCATAGAGCACGGTAAGCCGCAGACCCAATTCATGAAGTATGGTGACCGGGTGCGCATCGAGATGTTCGACAAGAACGGTAACAGCATTTTCGGTGCCATCGACCAAAAGGTCGTACCTGCTTAGTCGCTTGAGTTGGCCGACGAAACCGATCGCCACGTTGCCCGGCGCGAGCGGCTTGCCTCGGCTTACGGCTGCCACAATCCGGGTTGTGGTTGACTACAGGCTGCCAATCCGGATAACCGCACCCAGCCGGACCACCGGCTAATGGTCGCTTCTGCACTGGCCTGGCTCGGTGCAATCGCCATCGGTGTCAGTCTCGGGTTGCTGGGGTCCGGCGGGTCGATAATTACAGTTCCCGTACTGGTTTTCTTGTTCGGGCAGGATGAGAAGGTTGCTATTGCCGGATCGCTTTTCGTCGTCGGCGGTATCGCCCTTGCCGGTAGCCTGCACTTTCTCAAAGCCCGTCTGGTGGATTGGCGCAATGTACTCGTCTTCGGTGTACCGGGGATGGCTGGTACTTATGGCGGAGCGGTGCTGGCCCGGTACGTTGCCGGCATAGTGCAATTGTCTCTGTTCGCAGTCGTAATGTTGCTTGCTGCCTATTTGATGCTGCGCCCGGTCACCCTAAGCGATACGGACCACCAGCCACGGGCCGTCTGGAAAATTGCAACCGACGGTTTGCTGGTTGGCATGATCACCGGTCTGGTCGGTGTCGGTGGCGGTTTTCTGATCGTGCCAGCACTGGTCTTGCTGGGCGGACTGTCAATGCACCGCGCCGTTGCAACCAGCCTTGTAATTATTGCGCTCAAATCCTTCAGTGGTTTCTATAAATACGTTTACGTGCTTGCCGCGCAGGACCTCGTGCTGGACTGGCCGACTTTGATGCTGGTAACGGGCCTTGGAATAATCGGGAGCTTTGCGGGAGCCAGGACTACGCATCGCCTGCCACAGAAAAAACTCAAGCGGGGTTTCGGTTTTTTTCTGATTGTGATGGGTTTCTATATACTCGCCCGCTCACTACCAAAAGCGTTACAGCTGATTTCCTAGCCCACCGGATACAACAGCCGTCCCGGCAAGTTCAAGCCGCAACATTGTTAGTGTCTCCTAGCTCAGTGCAGCCACGCAGATCGCGGCGATGACGGCCAGCATCGTCAGGCGTTTCATGTTCTTACCCAGGCGTCTCACGGCCAGGGGTTTTCCGGATTTATTGCGCATTGCACCATCGCGATCATTAAGTGGCTCTTACCCTGAAGTACCGCTGACGCCCGGAAAAGTTGGTCAAAACCCGGGGTGGCCCTGATTTTTTCTATTCCAGGACATACAACTGCCAGAGATCCTTGCGGGTCATATGCAGGAACGGCCGCATGGCCAGCACGCCGGTCTTGCCGATGCTCTTTTCGAGGTAGACCATCTCGGTGAACTTCTCCTTTGTGCGTTCGCCCACCGGTGCATCCAGTCCATTCTCGCGCATCATCAAGACGCCTTTTGCCCGTAACGCCAGTTCGGTGTATAGCCGCAGATAACACAACATGTCGACGACGACCGGCCCTTCGAACATGTCCCTGAGATCATGCAGAAACCGGCCGATCTTGCCCTCGGCAAATCGGCCGGAGTTTATCTGCTCCAATAGCTTTGCGTCGGCGTCGAAATCCAGTTCCAGCCACTCATGCATATGGGCGGCGCTTTTTGCGAATACAAGATAGAGTATCGGTGGCAATACCGTCAGGAAGGTCAGCGTCATCAAGATCGGCGGGAGCACAAAATGATTGAACACAGAATGCAACACGATCGCCGCCAACAGACCGGGCAGGTACAACAGCGGATTGATTTTCATGCTGCGCTCGGTGACCGTTTGCGATATGACACCAAAAATTGCCGTCACGCCACCGTGCATTACCGCCGTACCAAAACCACGCACGATCCAGACACCGAGGTTTGCATGTCCAGCGGTATACAAATAATAGAAGTTCTCGACTACAGCAAAGCCTGCACCAACGGCGAATCCCATGATGGCGCTGTCGACCAGAAACCCGATCCGGTGGCTACGGAACAGGTAAACAATGACCAGCCCCTTGAGAGTCTCTTCCACAACCGGCGCGACATACCGGCTGAATGATTTCATTCCCAACGGCAGCCAGTCCAACAGAAAGCCGTTTATGAAATATGCGGCAACCGTCGTCAGGCCGCCGGCAACGATGACCCATAACACAGTACTGAAGCTCACCAGCTTGTAGCTGTCCATGTACAACAGCACAACCAGGAAGATCAGTACCGGCAACAGGCCGACCGGGGCCCTGATGAGTACTTCGGGCGAGATGTCGCATTACCTCAGTTGCAAGGCACAGGACAGACATACTATCCAAGAAGCCCGGCGATTGTCTCGGCGGCCGGGGCGCAGACTCCGCGCCAAGAACCGACGGTGGCTCAGGGACGAGTTTTATTCAATGCCGCGAGGATTGCTGCCGTAAA
>JAOTXR010000293.1 GCA_029862285.1 Gammaproteobacteria bacterium | reverse complement strand
GCAGGGCACGCACGACGGCACGCGCCGCACGCGAGGTGAATGCAGAATTGCTCAGCTGAGTGTTATTACCGGCCTTGCGGTCGCCGACATCCTGATAGCTGGCCGACAGTGCATAGGCGAGCTCTTCTCCACTTTTAGCCAGCATCAGATGACTCAGGCTCGCAGCGTCGGCCGAAGCATAGTCCAGCGCCAGGCGGCCAAGAAACACCGGTGCCACGCCGATTTCGGGAAGCGCGGTAACCAGTTGCACGACGCCACCCATTGCATCGGCACCGTACAACGATGGAGAGGGGCCACGCACGACCTCGAGCCGAGACACGATGTGCGGATCAACCAATGCGAGATACTGGTTTGGCGCATTCCGAAACAACGCATTGTTCAATCGCATGCCATCCACCAGATGCAAGACCTCAGAACCCTTGAGCCCGCGAATGATGGGTATGCCCTGGCCTGGCGTGGTCTGTTGTACGAATGCGCCGGTTACGCCACGCAACAGATCGGCAACAATGGCCGGCGTCTGGCGCTCCAGCGCATCGGTATCGACAACCGACACGCCTGCAGGCACGTCGCTGGTAGTCTGCTCAGCACGGCCGGCAGTAACCTGCACCTCTTCCATTTTTGTCGCATCCTGGGCAGCGGCGGTTGCAAACCAGGCAGTAGTCAACAGGATGGCTGTGGATAGTCGAATCATGCGAGCGAGATGCCTGGCTGGTCAGCCAAAGAGCCGCAGATCATATACGAATCGGTGGTTTTGCGCCCGGCGCGACGCCCACGGCTGGATTGTCAGTGCAGTCGCGAAAAATGGTAGACGCGCACGTCCTCGGCAGCCACATCGAGATCTTCTGCCAGGAGTTCTGCAACATCGTCAAAGTTCATACCGTGCATCGAAGGGTGCACCTCCACGACGCCACCGAGCTCCCGGCAACCGTTGGAAGAACCATTTTGCAGAATGAAACAAGCGTAGAACTTCGTGGCCATGATCAGCACACTACCGGGTCTGCCGCCGGCTGGCTGTGAGACACGCCACAAAACGCTGCTTTGCCCTGGCTACTGTCGGATTTTCTTACAAACTTGGAGATAATACACATTGCGAAATAGCTTAAGCTTTTGTTTTACCGGCTTTTATCGATGTTGGCAGGGTTCTTGCTAGTAACAGAGCAGGTCCTTAGTCGTTGCTGAGGTTGGACCTGGAAGCAGATAAAAACAGCACGGACCATTCGCGACACAAACAATAACAGCGGCAACAACAATATTGAGAATAATAATAATTTCTAAGCCCCGCTTCGGCGGGGTTTTTGTTGTCTGCAAGAAACGTAAGTCCAGGTTCGTTACAGGCCGCTGACCAGCAATTGTGGCGTTAGATCGCACATCAGCTCAATGAGTGGCCGTGGCCTTTCGATAGCGTAACCCTGACCAAAGGTAACGCCGAGTGTGACCAGGCACTGCCGGATCTCCTCATCTTCGACAAACTCCCCAATGGTCTCCAGCCCCATAACATGACCTATCTGGGTGATCGCCGAGATCATTGATTCGGATACCGGGTCATGGGCAACCTCGCGTACGAAAGTGCCGTCGATTTTAAGATAATCCACCGGCAGTGTTTTCAGATAAGCGAATGAGCTGAGACCGGTGCCAAAGTCGTCCAACGCAAACTTGAAGCCGTGTTCTTTCAATGCATCGATAAATCGCCGCGCCTTATCCAGCTCGGCGACTGCAGCGGTTTCCGTGATCTCAAAGCAAATGCTCTCCGGCGGAACATCGGCCTGCGCCACTTCACGGGTGACAAATTCCAGGAATGCACCATCGCCAATCGACTGGCCCGACAGGTTGATGGCCCATACATTGTCCGCACGAATCCGGCGCGGCAAGTTTGCAGCGAGAGTCTTCAACGTATTGCGTACTACCCAGCGATCGATAGCCGGCATGAGATTGTAGCGTTCGGCGGCCGGCACAAATTCGCTGGGCCCGAGTATTTGCCCGTCGTCACCACGCAGGCGCAGCAGAATTTCGGTATGCGGTGTGCGTGCGCTGTCCTGCAGCGGCTCAATGCATTGGCTATAGAGTATAAAACGATCCTCGCGCAGGGCGTTGTGCAAATGGCCGACCCACTCGACTTCTGCCCGGCGCCGCATCAACATCTTGCTGTCGCGGTCATACACTTCGACCCGGTTACGGCCGTTCTGTTTGGCGACGTTACACGCCACTTCCGATGCACCGACCACGCTTACGATGCTCTCGGATTCCGGTGCCATTGCCGCAACACCAATACTGACACTCACGTCGAAGCGACGCTTGTCCCAGCTGAAACCAGTCTTGCCGATCGATTCACGAATTTGTTCGGCAATCTCCTGCCCGCGCTCGAGTGAACAATCTGCCATCAGCACGCCGAATTGGTCACCACCGGTGCGCGCCACGATGTCACTATCGTCCAGATGCTCGCGAATCTGGCTGGCCACGCGACGAATCAGTTCATCGCCAGCGTGGTGGCTACAGCTATCGTTGACAATGTGCACACGATCAAGATTGATGTGTAGCACACAGTGTTCAATGCGCTTGTAACGCACAATATACAGCGCCGTTTCGAGATGGTACTCGTAACCGTGACGGGTCATCATGCCAGTCAGAGAGTCGTAGTTGACCTGGATGATCCGGGCAGCCTTTCGGGACATAACCCGCAACAGCTTCGCGTCACTGGCCCTGAAGTCGCCATGGTCAGCGCCATTTGCAATGAGCAAAATGCCAATAACACTACCGTTCTCGTCAAATATCGGATCGGCCATCAATTTGCAGTCGAGCTGCGGCAACCTCGGCAGGCCTTCGTCGCCACCGGGATCGTTGAGAATGACCGCGTCTTTCATAAATACGACGCGTTCATACAGATCACCGGTTGCAGCAGCCAGGATTTCCTCGGCACCATTGATTGGCATCGCGTTATTGCCCTGCGACGTGATGACCTTCCGATCACCCATTACCAGCGCGACCAGACCTGTGTCGAGAAACCGACCGGTGTTCTGCACCAGCTTACGCAACGCGTCCTGGCCCTCGTCGAAGTATTTGACGTTATCTTCGGTGATGTAAATGAGATTGAGTTCTTCGTAGCGCTCGCTAAGCTCCGCTGCCATCGCATCGAGTTCCATCAGGAACCCGCTCTCACCGGCGATGCAGTCGGTCAGGATTTCCAATGCCTCCTCGGCGGTTGCGGCTTCGTCTGCCGCTAATAGCACCATCAGAGTGCCGGCTGCAGGATCCCGTGCGTCGATACACAGAGTGCAGGCAGCAGTTTCATCGTCGACAGAGCGATACTGCACCGTCGTATCTTTAGTGGCCCAGGATTCCTCTGTCTCGTTGAGAATGGAAACTGCACGCACGCACTTGTTGAGATCGGAACAGTCGCTGCTCCAACGGCGGATACCGGCAGAATCGCAAACCGAGAATCCGATCGCGGACGGTATCAGCCTGCGCATCAGTCGCCCATACCGCTCCAGATCGAAATCCCGGAACTCCATTACTCAGCGGATCCTTGCTTCGCCGACCAGAGTATCGGCCATCGAATCCCCGGCAAAGAATGTATCGAGTTGACCGAGCAAGGTACGAATGCTCACCGGCTTGTCCAACACAATTACCCGGTCCATTCCGGTTGCTTCCTTTCGTGTACTCTCTTCGGCACGGCCCGTCATGATTATTGTTGGCAGGTCGCGATGCGGGAGCTCGCGA
>JAOTXR010000292.1 GCA_029862285.1 Gammaproteobacteria bacterium | reverse complement strand
GGTCGACGATGTACTGTGAAATTTCGCGCAGGATATCGGCCTCCGGACCGAAATCAGCCAGCAGATCTATCGCCGATCCATGTAATTGGCGCAACCGGCGATAGGCTTCGTCTACGCCCAGCATGCTGGTATAAGTCGGTTTGTCTCTGGCGCGGTCGGATCCCGGGTTCTTGCCAATGACCTGAGCATCGCCTTCTTCGTCGAGTATGTCGTCGCGGATCTGAAATGCCAGCCCAATCTTGTCGGCGAAGTTACTCAACGCCTCGAGCCGGGTTTGCGGCAGATCCTGACGGGCAATCGCGCCGAGACGGACACTGGCGCGGATCAACGCGCCGGTCTTGAGATGGTGCATGTGTTCGAGCTGTTTGATATCGAGAATGTTTCCCATCGCGGCCAGATCAATCGCCTGGCCACCGGCCATACCGCGTGTGCCGCTGGCGATGGCCAATTCGGCGATCATGCGAATTCTCAGTTCGGCAGCGATATCCAGACTCTGGTCGTTTGCCAGGATTTCAAAAGCCAGGACCTGTAAAGCGTCGCCAACGAGCACCGCTGTGGCTTCGTCGTAGGCGCGGTGGCAGGTCGGGCGACCACGCCTCAGGTCGTCGTTATCCATGGCCGGCAAGTCGTCGTGTACCAGCGAGTAAGTGTGAATCAACTCGACTGCGCAAGCCGGGCCATCCAGTCGCGCTGCGTCCAGCCCGGCTGCTTTGCCCGTTGCATAGACCAGGATCGGTCGTAGCCGCTTGCCACCACTCAGTGTGCTGTAGCGCATTGCTTCATGCAGACGGCGCGGCAAAATATCGCTGTGAGGCAACCAGCGATCAAGCGCCTTGTCTACGCGGTCGCGGTATTCGTCGAAAAACTCGCCAAGAGCGGTCATGGGCGTTGTCTGCTAGTCCTGGGGATCGAGGGCTTCGGGTTTTCCGTCTCCCGTTTTCTGCAGCAGAATTTCGACTTTTTGTTCAGCTTCCTGCAGTGCCTGCTGGCAATTGCGTGTCAACGCGATACCCCGCTCGAAGTGCTCCAGCGTCTTCTCCAAAGGCAGGTCGCCTTTTTCCAACTGCTCGACCAAAGACTCGAGTTCGGACAGGGATTTCTCAAAACCTGTTTTTCGCTTGTCTGCCATGGATCCCCCGGGAAAAACCGCGTCGTCACGTTACACAGCGGCATAAGTCGGGTCAATCGTCTGGCGGTCGAGTTATGAATTGACTTGCGACGGTTCATTGACTACAGTTTTGGTTAGATAATTTAGACTGATTCTAAATCGTTATTTTTCTTGTTGGAGGATCGATCATGCAGCTCAAGGGCAGTAGCACGGAACAGAATCTCAAGGATGCTTTTGCCGGCGAATCCCAGGCGAATCGCCGTTACCTGTATTTTGCACAAAAGGCCGATGTCGAAGGCTACAACGACGTCGCAGCAGTATTTCGTTCGACAGCCGAGGGCGAAACCGGCCATGCACACGGACATCTCGAGTATCTCGAGGCGGTCGGCGACCCGGCCACGGGATTGCCTATTGGTGGAACCGGCCTCAATCTCAAGGCGGCAATTGCCGGCGAGACGCACGAATACACTGATATGTATCCCGGTATGGCCCGCTCGGCGCGCGATGAGGGGTTCGAGGAGATTGCCGATTGGTTTGAAACGTTGGCAAAGGCCGAGCGCTCGCACGCAAATCGTTTCCAGAAGGCACTCGACAATCTGGATGACTGATCCACGCGTCGGTCATGAGTGATTCCGAGGACCGGCGCGAAGGTAGTCTGGAGGCGCCAACCCGTCATCCAATAGACTGGAAGTCAGCGGATTTCTGGGATGACGACAAGCTGCATGCGGAGCTGGAGCGCGTGTATGACATCTGTCACGGATGTCGACGGTGCTTCAGCCTCTGCAACTCCTTCCCGGTACTGTTTGATGCCGTAGACGAGTCCGAGAGCGGTGAGGTTGACGGCATGAGCCGTGAGGCTTTCTGGGAAGTCGTTGACCACTGCTATCTGTGCGACATGTGCTACATGTCAAAGTGCCCCTACGTGCCGCCTCATCCGTGGCAAATCGACTTCCCGCATCTGATGTTGCGAGCCAAGGCCGTGCGCTTCAAGAAAGAAGGCGCCAGGACCCGCGACCGGGTGTTGAGTGCAACCGACCGGGTCGGTCAGCTTGCAGGTATTCCGGTGGTGAGCCAGGCGGTCAATGCAGTCAACCGCAGCCCGACCGGGCGCAAGCTACTTGAAAAAACCCTGGGCGTGCACCGGGATGCGCCGCTGCCGGCCTACCATTCACAGCCACTGCGCAAACGCGAAAAGGCACGGCAGACCGAGAGCCGCGCGGGTGAGGCGACCGGGACCACACGCGGGCGCATGGTCTTGTTTACCACCTGCTATGGCAATCGCAACGAGCCCGAACTCGGCGCAGACCTGATTTCTGTTTTCGAGCACAACGAAATTCCGGTGCGGTTATCGGAACTTGAGCGGTGTTGTGGCATGCCCAAAATGGAGCAGGGCGATCTCGAGTCAGTACAGCGATTGAAAGAGATCAATATTCCGGTGCTTGCGGCGCTGGTCGATAACGGCTGGGATTTGACCGCGCCGATCCCGTCTTGCGTATTGATGTTTCGCCAGGAACTGCCGCTTTTGTTCCCCGACGATGATCAGGTGGCAAAAGTCGCTGCTGCTTTTTTCGATCCGTTTGAATATCTGATGCTGCGGCACAAGGCCGGCAGGCTGAAGACGGATTTCGCCCGGTCTATGGGCAAGATCGCCTGGCACGTGGCCTGTCATTTGCGGGTACAAAATATCGGCATGAAGACGCGCGATGTGCTCAATCTGATTCCGGACACCGAGATTAGGGCTATTGAACGTTGTTCTGGTCACAATGGCACCTACGCAGTAAAAGAAGAATATTTTGATATCGCACGAAAAATTTGCCGACCCGTCGTGCGCCAGGTAGAGGAAGCTGACGTCCAGTGGTATGCGAGCGATTGCCCGATGGCCGGCCACCAGATCGGCGTTGGTTTGGCCGGGGAAACCGCGCCGACGCACCCCATGCGCTTACTGCGTCTTGCTTACGGGCTGGTCGATTGAACAAGCTCACCCGGAAAGATCTTTACACGCTGGAAACTTATGCGCAGAAGCGCGACCAGATGCGTGTCGAGGTAATGGAGCACAAACGCCACCGGCGCCTGTCGATTGGGCCGTCGGTCAACCTGTATTTCGAGGATCGGCTTACCATGCACTACCAGGTGCAGGAAATGCTGCGTGCCGAACGCATCTTTGAGGCCACCGCGATCCAGGAGGAGTTGGAAGCCTACAATCCACTGATACCGGATGGCTCGAACTGGAAAGCCACGATGATGATCGAGATTCCAGATCCACAGGAACGGGCCACGCAATTAGAGCGGCTCGTAGGAATTGAGGATCTCTGTTATCTGCAGGTCACCGGTTGCGAGCCGGTTTATGCAAAAGCCGACGAAGACCTGGAGCGCTCGACACCCGAGAAGACGTCGTCGGTACACTTTTTACGTTTCGAACTCGAGCCGGCAATGATCGAGCGACTGCGCAGCGGCGCAGGCATCGCAGCGGGCGTAGCGCACGAACTTTATAGTCACCAGGTCGATAAGGTGCCAGAACAGCTGCGCGCATCGCTGCTGCAGGATCTAAGCTGACACTTAACTTTCCGAAACCGTTGTCCGCGGCGGGGCGTCCACGTAGAATTCGCGGTCAATAAT
>JAOTXR010000291.1 GCA_029862285.1 Gammaproteobacteria bacterium | reverse complement strand
TCAAAACATCGGTATTGGTAGTGGCGCAGTGATTGGTGCCGTTGCCGGCGGCCCGCTGGGCGCGATAATTGGTGCAGCAGTGGGTGGTCACTATGCAGACACGGCGCAGCGATCGGCGAAAGTACCAGGACTTCAGGGTGAGCTGGGTACGGCGCGTAACGAACTGGGTGATGCGCAAAATCGTGTCGCACGGCTGAATCGGAGTCTGTTCGAGACCCGAAACGAATTGCAAAAACTGGGCGAAGAGATGTCCGGGTTATTGCTCGAGCGGGCAGCCTTCGAAGGTCTGCAGATGGAAGTACTTTATCAGACTGGTGACAGCATGTTGACCGAGAGTGCCGCAACCCGTGTAAACAGGTTAGCCGAATTGCTGCAGAAGCTGCCCGATTTGACCATTCGTCTGGATGGTTATGCCGACCCGCGTGGCGACGAGACTTTCAACGACGGTTTGTCGCGCGAGCGTGCCGAATCGGTCCGTGCAGCGCTGATCAGCGCCGGTGTTTCTGCGGATCGGATCAGCTTGCATGCTCATGGGGAGTCGACGTCGGTCTCCGCTGACGGCGATCTGGACGGCTATGCTTTCGAACGCAAAGTGCGGGTGCGGCTATTTGGCAGCAGCAAAGATACCAAAGTGGCGCAACAGGACTGACGATTCTCTCTGGCAGTGTTCCCCGCTGTCGTTACCTGGGGCGGCCCTTGGGCCGCCCCTTTCTTTAATTTTACGAGCGGTCACTTCATTCCGACGGACTCCACAGCAGGTCGACATAGAGACCGCGTTCCCGTCCCGGAAAATAGCGCGAGTTGCCAAAAGCAAAATCGGCACGTTCGGCATAGCGGGTATCTGCGATGTTCATCAGACGTGCCTGTAATGTCCATTGGCGGTTCAGCGGATGGCTATAACGCAGATTGCCGAGATCGTGACCGGGGTACCGCCGGCTGTTGGCAGCATCCATGCTGTAACTGCCGTTGTGTAGCCATTCAATTTCCACAGTCGAGGCCAGTGGCGTGCGCCAGCGCAGCCGACCGCTGGCGATGTGCCTGGGGGCCGTGTCTATCTCGGCGCCATCGGCGATTGTCTCGCCCAGCGCAGCTTCGCGGTCAAAATCGTAACGATGCAGCGTGTTGCCGGCATCGATCGCAACGGACATTGTGGGGCTGAGCATCCAGTCCACCGATACTTCCAGGCCGTGATGCCGGGTACGGCCATTGCTGACATTGAAACCGTCAGCATCGCGAAAAATGAAGTTCTTTTTCCGCATCAAAAATGCGGCGAGTTCCAGGTTCAGCCGGTTGCCATAGAAACGCAGTCCGGTTTCAACACTCGTGAGTCTCTCACTGTCCAACTGTGCCGTATCCTGGCCACGTTGCAGGCGGTATAACTCTGTCGCCTGTGGTGGCCGGAAACCGCTGGATGTTTGCAGCCACCAATACGTGTTGTGAGACAACTTGCCGTTGACGGCAACTCGCGGCGCAAAATTGCTGAAGTCATCGCTGCGGTCCGCCGGGCGATTATACAAACAACCGCCAAACCCGCAGGCACTGCCGTCGTCGCGCAAATTTCCGCTTGTGGCGCGGTTGTCATAGTCGTAGTGCAGGTATTCCGATCGTGCTGCCAGTTGTATCGACCAACGCTCGTTGACAACCCGGGTCGCGTTGAGCCATAAGCCAAGCATTGCCGAATTTACCGTGTAGTCATAGTGCAGACCAGCGGGTCGTGTTTCCCGCAGAAATTCTGAACCTCTGGCAGGGCCTTGTTGCGTTTCGCTCAGGTCTCCACGGGCAAATTCTGTGTCGGTACCAAAATACAGCTTCCAGAGTCCTGGCCTACGCTCAGTACCGATATTCAGGCCAAAACTGCGCTGGCCATTGCGTTCTACTGGTTGGCCCGGCAGGAAGTGCTGCAGAAAGTGCATGCGTGAATGGCGGGCATAGACTGTCTGCCACCACTCTTTTTCCCAACTAATTCTGAATCGCTGTGAGTCAGCATCGCGAAACGCTTCGGGATTGGGATTGCTGGTTCGCAATGCATCGTCGCGATAAGCATCTGCGCCGACCAGGAAGCCGGCTGTTTCCTGTTGCAGTTGCGTTGCAGAGAAACGAATCCTGGGTGTGGCGTCGGTACCCAAAAGGATATTGAGCTTGCCCTGATCATAGCCTGAGGCAGACCTGAAACCCCCATCGTGATCGACATTAAGCAACAGGTTGCCGTCAAGCGGTAAGCCGGTAGCCGTCTTGGCGTGGTAGAAATTGTCAGGTCCGGTGCCAAATGACAACGCGTTGTTGCGTGGCACGTCCATCAGCACGTTGATTGCGCCGTGCAGTGCATTGGCACCCCATGCAGCGCCAACTGGTCCGCGCGCGATTTCTATCGCGTCAGCCTGGCCGGTATTGACCTCAAACAATTGATTGACGTTGCAAAAACCCGTGGGGCGGATGGGTATACCGTCTTCGAGAATCACGAAGGCACCACAAGAGCCAGCCCCGGTCAGCACCGGTGAGCGGATCGCGATCAGCTGCTCCTGGCCGCTGCCGCGGCTGATCCAGGTACCTGGTGCGTGCCATGCGATTTCATTGATGTGCTGATGCGGGTTGGCCGCCAGATGGCTAACGGAGTTGCTTTCATTGCGTAAAGTGACCGGGACCCTCTGGCCGGTAACGACCAGCGTATCCAGCCGGCTGTTATCGGCCGCGGCGAAAGTGCCAACCAGCAGCAAGGTGCAAAGAGCGAGCGATTGTGCAATTCGCGTCATTCGCGTCATCATGCCTGTCAGGAGGGAGAAGATGAAGACAAAAGGTGATAGCGGCGTCACCCGGATCGCCATGTGGTCGGGTCCGCGAAATATTTCCACTGCGCTGATGCGAGCCTGGGAAAACCGTCCGGATACGGTTGTGACCGACGAGCCTTTTTACGCCTATTACCTGTCGCGTACGGCACGCGAGCACCCCGGTCGCGAGGAAGTGCTGGCAGCCCAGCCGACGGACTGGCGTGACGTGGTGAGCCTGTTGAGTCTGCCATTGCCTCAGGGCGCTACGATTCAATACCAGAAACAAATGGCCCATCATCTCGATGCGGCGGTATCGCTGGACTGGGTGTCCGGAATGCAGAATTGTTTCCTGATCCGTCAGCCCGCCAATATGCTTGCATCGTTGCTGCGGGTACTTCCCGATGCGCAACTCACCGATACCGGATTGCCGCAACAACGACGGCTGTTCGACCAGGTCTGTCAATCACTCGGAAAAGCGCCACCAGTGATCGACTCCGCCGCAGTGCTGCGTGACCCGGCCGGCCAGCTGCGTTCCCTGTGCGATGCGGTCGGCGTCGAATTTACCGAGAGAATGTTGCGCTGGCCACCAGGGCCACGTGATAGCGACGGAGTCTGGGCACCGTACTGGTATGACTCAGTGCAGCAGTCGACCGGTTTTGCGCCATGGCAACCGGCGACGCCGAATATACCGGGCGACAAGCTGGAAATTCTCGAGCAGTGCGATGAGCACTATGCAGGTATGGCGCGTTATCGGCTGCAATCTGTTGGAGTGGAATGAATGCTGCAAGAATACGACAAGCGTAATGACGACATCCTGGTGAATGTGAACGGCGAGTTGGTGCATCGCGCCGAGGCCGCTATCAGTCCGTTTGATTCTTCAGTGCAAAACGGCGATGCAGTGTGGGAGGGTCTACGCTTATACGCCGGACGCATATTTCGGCTGGAACGACATCTGGACCGT
>JAOTXR010000290.1 GCA_029862285.1 Gammaproteobacteria bacterium | reverse complement strand
TGTTACACATCGGCGAACAGATTCTCAAAGGAGCTCGTGACTACAAGAAACTATGCACGGATGCAAAAGAGCATCTGAGCGCAGCCGGATTCGAGCCCGATTATGTTGAGGTTCGTGATTCGTCCGATTTGGGTCGGCCGGACGAGACCGCTGAGATGCTTGTAATTCTGGCCGCTGCCACGCTGGGCCGCGCACGGCTCATCGACAATATCCAGGTTGATTTGCGGGCCGAGTCCTTAGATTAGTTCGAGACGCAATTCCGTCCCGCCAGCTTGGCGCGATAGAGCGCCGTATCCGCGTTATTGACCAGCATTTCTAATGTATCGGACGGCTGACGCTCAGCGATTCCGATTGACACCGTGACACCGGCACCATCCTCCGGTCCGTTGCGCTCGCCGGGATCGCCACCGACGGCAGCGCGCACCCGTTCAGCGATCTCCATTGCATGAGGTAACAGCGTGTCGGGCAGCATGATCGCAAACTCGTCGCCACCGTATCGCGCAATCATGTCTGTCGGCCGGAAATACTGGCGCAGGGCATCGGCGACTGTGCACAGCGCATGATCACCGGCGATGTGTCCGTGAACGTCATTGAAAGATTTGAAAAAATCGACATCGAGCATTACCAGGCAGACATCCTGGCCGTCGATTTCGCAGCGTTGCAGCTTGCGCCGGAACATATCATCGAGCCAATGACGATTGAACAACTCGGTCAACGCGTCAGTCATTGCATTGCGTTCATATTGCCGCAGCACGCCCTCGCTGTCGGAAATCACCTCGTTATCCGCCCGCAGCCGTTCGGAGAGTATCGCCAGCAGGTTACGGGCGAATGCATGAGACGTATTGATCATCTCCCAAACGGTTGCCTGGTCGAGTATGAGAAGTTGCGTTGGTTCAGCAGCTCTAACCCAGGCCGAGGGCGGCTGATCATCGATAATTGACATTTCCCCGGCGCACGAACCAGACGGCAATGTCGTAAGCGGTGTTTCGTTTTCACCGAGCAGGTGAACGGTCAGGCTGCCGCTGAGAATTGCGTATACACTCTTGTTTGGAATTTGCGGTGACAGCAGCAGTTCACCGGGTTCCAGGCTGCGTTGCTCACAGTCTTCCAGGTACAATTCGATGGATTCCGGGCTGACGCCGCGTAGCAAACGCAGCGCTGCAAAACGGGAATCAGAGTAAAACGGTCGGCGCTGCTTCTGTGTATCCGAGGTCAATCCGCTTTTCATTTTTCATTCTCCAGCAGCTCGCGCATTTCATCAAAGCGCCCGAGCGTCTTGCCGCCGACTTCCGGATAAAACAAATTCAACCCTTCCAGAGTTGCAAGGATAATCCTGGCAACTGCGAGTCTCATGTAGCCTTTGTCATCGGCCGGGACTGCATACCATGGCGCCCAGGGTCTTGACGTCGCATTGATTGCATCTTCATATGCCATCATGTAGTCGTCCCAGTGTCCGCGCTCTTTGACGTCCGACATCGAGAATTTCCAGTTTTTGTCCGGCTCGTTCAAACGCGACAAGAACCGGTCTCGTTGCTCTTCGCGTGAGAGGTTAAGCCAGAATTTGATGATTGCCGTACCGTTGCGTGCAAGATGTCGCTCATGTTGTTCGATCGATTTGTAGCGATCCTGCCAGAGTCGATCCAGGGGTGGGGTATTTGGCAGTTGCTGGCTTTTGAGGTACTCGGGGTGTACCCGGACAACGAGTACTTCTTCGTAGTGACTGCGATTGAATACGCCGATACGTCCGCGTTCGGGCAGACGCCGCGCCGTCCGCCAAAGAAAGTCGTGTTCGAGTTCCTCGGCAGACGGCTGCTTGAACGAGAATACCTGACATCCGGCCGGGTTGATGCCCGACATTACATGTCGAATGGTGCCGTCCTTGCCGGCGGCATCCATTGCCTGGAATACCAGTAGCACCGCCCACTCGTTGTGGGCATAGAGTTTGCGTTGTTGGTCGCCGAGCTGTTCCACACACAAACCCAGCTCTTTCTTCGCGCTTCTCTTTTTCAGCGCAAAGTTCTTGGGCGGAGTGGTCGGTGCCATAGCCACACGAAAGCTGCCATCAAACGGCACCAGGTGAGGGCTCGGGGCGGCCTCAAATTTTTTCAGCACGGATTTGGGCATACAGGATTAGCATTATGGTTAAATTTCGGGCTTTGCGCCAAAGACTCAGGTCTCATTTCCAAGGCTGAAATGTCGGCCTGATCAGATCAAATTACCTTTATTTCCGGCCAAGCCCGCGGTCAACGAAGGCCGTGCCGGAACAGCGCCCAGCCGACGTGCTCGCGCACCAGCGGGGATGCATGAGAGGCACGCGTCCGCAGCGCGGCGACGGTCTCCGCACGGCCAGGAGCGTTGCCCAGGGCAACTGCGATATTGCGTAACCAGCATTCGTAGCCGATACGGCGAATCGGGCTGCCGGCGGTGCGAGCCAGGAATTGTTCTTCAGTCCAGGCGAACAGCTCTATCAGGGTTGCGGCGTCAAGGCCATGGCGTGGTGCAAAGTCTGTTTCACCTGTAGTCCTGGCAAACTTGTTCCATGGGCATACAAGCTGGCAGTCATCGCAACCAAAGATGCGATTTCCGATGTGTGGCCGCAGCGCTTCAGGAATGCTGCCGCGCATTTCGATGGTCAGGTATGAAATACAACGTCGCGCATCCAGCTCAAATGGGCCAACTATGGCGTCTGTCGGGCAAACATCGATGCAGGAACGACACGAACCGCAATGTTCGGTGGCCGGTTGATCCGCGACGAGCGGCAGGTCTGTGAGCAATTCGCCGAGAAAAAAGTACGAGCCTGCTGAACGATTGATCAGGTTTGTGTGTTTACCGATCCATCCGAGACCTGCATTACGTGCCAAGGGTTTTTCCAATACTGGCCCACTGTCGACAAACACCCGGTAGCCAAACTCGCCGACTTCATCGCCAATTCGGTCGGCGAGCCGTTGCAGGCGGCGGCGCATAACTTTGTGATAATCGCGCCCCAGGGCATAACGCGATATGTAGGCGCTATCCGGATTATTGAGTACGGTCTCCGGATCCGCCGCATCTGACGGCAGGTAATCCATTCTGACCGAGACCACGCTCACGGTGCCGGGCCTCAGTTCGGCAGGCCGACTGCGGCGCCTGCCGTGCCGGGCCATGTACGACATCTCGCCGTGGTACTCCAAGGCCAGCCATTGTTCCAACGCCTTTTCGTCATCCCTCAGATCCACGCCGCAGATTCCGGTCTGCTGAAAACCCAGATCTTTGGCCCACTTGCGAATCCTGCGGGTAAGTCCTGCGAAATTGTCGAGTTTTGAGGACACAGTCTTCTCGCAACGGTGACTATAATGGGCGGCTATGAGTAAGAAACTCCCGGTAAGGATATACCGCTCAGCCCAGGTGCGAGAACTCGATCGGCTGGCAATCGAGGAGCTGGGCATACCCGGCTATACGTTGATGTATCGTGCCGGCGAGGCGTCCTTCAGGGCGCTGCGCCGGCGCTGGCCGCGTTCGCGCAGCCTGCTGATATTGTGCGGTGCCGGCAACAATGCCGGTGACGGCTACGTCCTGGCGCGGATCGCGCGTTCCAAGGGTATGGACGTGACGGTAGCGGCGCTGGTCGATCCGGAAAAACTGACCGGCGACGCGCAAATTGCCTGGGAGACCTATCACGCATCCGGCGGTACGGTCACCGAGTGGGAACCGGAGATGCTCGGCAAGGCCGATGTCATAGTCGACGCAATTCTGGGCACCGG
>JAOTXR010000289.1 GCA_029862285.1 Gammaproteobacteria bacterium | reverse complement strand
ATCCGACTGATCCACCGTTGCGCCGTGCGAAATGCGCGTGTAGCGCATCGAATAACGCGTGGGTCTCCAATGGTGGCCCGGCCTCAGTAACAAATTGCCGGAAATCACGGGCTCGGGCTGTGGCTTTGCGCATATGTTCGGCACGGAAATCTTCAAACAGCAGCCGCAGTGCCGCAAGTTTCACCGCTGTGACGCCCTCGTAGTCAATTCGATCCGCCGCGCGCAGATTGTCAAGGCGAAATCTGAACGCCGGGTCACGCACCAGTTGCTGCAATGCCTGGCAGTTTTGCGCTTCCGGTATTCCCGGCACATCGATATAGAGAATATTGAGAAACGCACGGCTGGACGGCCGATACGGACTGTAAGACTCCGGATGCGCCGGAAAGAGCGCGTGCAGTGGATTGAGTCCAATCGCATCGACACCGGCGCGACCGGCTCGCCACACCAGACGTTTCAGATCGCCAAAATCGCCGATGCCCCAATTGCGATCGGAACGCAGTGTGTACAGTTGCACCGACACGCCCCAGATACGCTGATTGTCGGCCAGGACCGGTGGTTCATAACAGGATTCCGGAACCACAATCACTTTACACACCCAGCCCTCACTACGACCGGGCGCATGAATCACCAATTCATGATAGCCAGGGCCCAGATCACGCGGCAACGGTGCCTCACAACGGACCCAGTGGGTGCCGTCGACCTCATGTTGCTCGCGACGAGCGAGCTTGCTCGGTCGCAGGTGACCCGTCAGCAAACGCCCGTCCTCGTACCACAATCGCCAATGCAAGCGTACGTCGAGCTGGCGCTCGGTCATCTGCAATGGAATCCGCCGCTCTCCATTCTCCCGCACGACACAAACAGGCGGGACCAGTCTTTGCCATTGTTCATCTTCGAGACATTGAATAGCCGCTGTCTGACTCTCGGTATCGGAATCGGCAAATCCCATGGCCGCAAGAATGTCCCGGCAGGACGAAGCCGGAACGGTACGGTGTTCACCACGATAGTCGTAGTACCCGGTCTCTACACCCACCTTCTGTGCGAGACGATCAAGTACGGGCCTGTCTCCCATTTCTTTCTATTTCCCTGGTTTCAAGACAGCGCGCTGGTTCCGGGGCCGGACCCGGTTTTCCGGCATTGTAGCAAACGGCATCAGCCGTTTCGGCTTACCAGCAAAACAACGCTCCGCGGCGCCGCCCGATGGCCGGTCGACGCCAGCGCATCGCCGGGCGCTGTCTCCATCACGCAGTTCCAGGGCCCGGTGCCCATGGGTAGCGTAAAACTGACAGGGACATCAGCGCCGTTGATCAGCACCAGCGCGTCGTCACCATCAAGCCGGTAACGAGCATCGATCAACTCGGATTTGAGATCGCCACGCAAGAGTACCGCCAGCGCCCGATGGCCGGCATCTCGCCATTGTCCAATTTTCATCGGTTCGCCCGCGGCGGTAAGCCATTGCACGTCGTGGACCGCGGTCAGTCCGGAAACCGTGCCCACAAGAAACTCGCGGCGGCGAAGTACCGCCAGCTCTCGCCGAAGCTTTATCAGCCCCGAAACAAAGTCAATCAAAGTATGATCGGCGGCCGCCCAGTCCAGCCAGCTTATTTCGTTGTCCTGGCAATAGGCATTGTTGTTACCCTGCTGCGTGCGACCGAGCTCATCGCCCGCCAGCAGCATCGGTACACCCTGGGACAACAGCAGCGTGCCCAGCAGCGCGCGCTTGTCGCGTTGTCGTTTATTCTGAATTTCCGGATCGTCGGTTGGGCCTTCGACGCCATGATTCCAACTGTTGCTGTGCTGTTCGCCATCAGCGTTGTTTTCGCCGTTGGCCTCATTGTGTCGTCTCTGGTGGCTAACAAGGTCCTCCAGGCTAAAACCATCATGGGAAGTGATGTAGTTGACTCCCGAGCCCGGTCCGCGTCGGCCGAAAATATCACTTGATCCTGCCAGGCGGGACGCGAACTGGCCGATCACCCCCTCGTCACCACGCCAGAAACTGCGCACTGTAGCTCGATAATGATCATTCCATTCCGCCCAGCCCGGCGGGAACTGCCCGAGCCTGTAACCGGCATGCCCGACATCCCAGGGTTCGGCGATTAGCTTGACCTGTGACAAGACCGGATCCTGGTATAGCGTTTGCAGGAACGGTGAATTGTAATCGTATTCACCGTTTACGCGAGCCAGCGATGGGGCAAGATCAAAGCGAAACCCATCGACATGCATTACTTCAACCCAGTAACGCAAACTGTCCAGCACCAGTCTGAGCACGGCAGGATTTTGCACTGCCACTGAATTACCGCAACCCGAGTTGTTAACGTAAGCCGACTTGTCGTGTTGTCTGAGCTGGTAGTAAGTGTGGTTATCAATCCCGCGAAAACAGAGTGTGGGCCCCCAGGCATCGCCTTCGGCCGTGTGATTATAAACAACGTCGACGATGACCTCGATACCTGCATCGTGCATGGCCCGTACCATCGTTTGAAACTCGACGATTGGATCGTTGCAGGCGTAGCCGGCATGCGGTGCAAAGAAGTTGATCGTATTGTAACCCCAATAATTGCTTAAGCCCCGGTCGACCAACGATGACTCGGAAACAAAACTGGCGCAGGGCAATAGTTCAACGGCCGTGACACCAAGCATCTTCAGGTAATCAATTACTGCCGGCTCAGCCAGTCCCAGGTATTTGCCACGCAGGGCTTCTGGAACTTGTGGATGTTGTTGGGTGAATCCCTTGACGTGCAGCTCGTAGATAATGCTGTCTTCCAGCGCGGTCCCGGGAGCGCTAACACCTTGCCAGTCGAACTGGTGATCGACCACAACACATTTTGGAACGACTGGCGCACTATCGCGATGGTCGGGCGACCAACCGCTTTTTTGGCGCACAAAATCAAACAGCCGGTCGTCATGCGCGAAGTCACCCGACAGTGAGCGTCCATAGGGGTCGATCAGCAACTTCGCCGGGTTGCAGCGCCGACCGTTAGCCGGATCGTACTCACCGTGAACACGGTAGCCATAGCGCAGTCCGGCCGTTGCACCAGGAAGAAACCCGTGCCACACACCATTGCTACGTGCCGGCAACTCATGACGGGTCTCTTTCGAACCGTCGAAAACACATAGCTCGACCCGGGTGGCGGTTTCCGACCAGATGGCAAAATTGACGCCGAGGCCTGCGGCAGTTACGACGCAGTGCGCACCTAGCCGGGTCGAATCACCTGGGTGCAAATGGATTTTCAAGCCTCCAGCCGCCACGCGACAAATCCCAGCGGTGGCAAATCGAGCGTTATTGACTGCTGGCGGCCCTGACTTGCCACCGGCACTGTTTCCATCGTTGTTTGCCGATTATGGTCGGCGCCGCCATATTTGGCTGCATCGCTGTCAAATACCTTTTTCCAGAAACCGGCTTGCGGCGTGCCCAGACGGTAATTGTCGCGCGGCACCGGTGTGAAGTTGAATGCACAGAGCAGCGCCGGAAGCTCGCCCGCCGGATCGCGGCGCAAAAAAGCATAGACACTGTTGTCCACATCCTGGCACTCGAGCCACTCAAAACCCTCGTGAGTTGTATCGCCAACATACAACTGTGGATGTTCGCGATAGAAATGATTCAGGTCCCGGCAGAGTTTTTGCATTTGACGATGTTCATCGTATTGCAGCAGGTGCCAGTCGAGCGACTTGTCTTCCTGCCATTCATCCCATTGACCGAATTCCTGCCCCATGAATAGCAGCTGCTTGCCCGGGTGAGTTGCCATGAAAGCCAG
>JAOTXR010000288.1 GCA_029862285.1 Gammaproteobacteria bacterium | reverse complement strand
GAAACAAGGCCTCTCGATGATCGGCAGCAACTACGATCTGGACGGGATCAGCGTGTGGTGGTTTACCGGAACAAAGGAAGCCCATCGATCCAGTCATCGATGGGTTCGAAAGAGCGAAAAGAGCCGGCAAACCCAGGCCAGTCCGGCGGAGATTCCCTGGATAACGGAGCAACTACTCGCCGGCAAAACTGTCGCCATTTGCGATCTTGAAAATCTGCCTGCCGAGGCACGCAGCGACAGGAAATTGCTGGCCCGCAAAGGCGTGCGATCGATACTGATTATTCCACTGCGGGATGACGACCGCTTACTGGGCGCATGCGCTTTCGGCCTGACCAGAGAAGCGCGCTTGTGGACGGCCGAGACGATTGCGGAACTCAAGCTGATTGCGGAAGCGCTGGGTGGCGCGAATGCGCGCTCCAGGGCGGTGGCTGCAATCGAGAAACTGCAGAAAAGCCTGCAAGCCGAGAATGTCTACCTCAAGGACGAAGTCAGGCTAGCGCATGGCTTTGCCGAGATAATCGGCGAGGACCGGGGCCTGAAAACCTGCTTGATGGCGGTAGAGAAAGTCGCCCCAACGGATGTCCCGGTTCTTATCCTCGGCGAAACCGGCACGGGTAAAGAGCTCATTGCGCGTGCGGTGCATAATCTCAGCGAAAGGCGTGACCGCCCGCTCGTCAGCGTCAACTGCCCCACCCTGCCTGCCAATATCATCGAAAGCGAACTCTTCGGTCATGAAAAAGGGGCGTTCACCGGCGCGCACGCGCAACGCCGCGGTCGATTTGAGATGGCCGATACAGGAACCATCTTTCTCGATGAGATTGGTGAACTCCCTATCGAACTGCAAAGCAAGCTACTACGCGTACTGCAAACGGGCGACTTCGTTCGCCTCGGTGGCGACCAGACGCTGCACACTGATGTACGTGTGATCGCGGCGACCAACCGCGACCTGAAACAGGCCATCGCATTGGGCGAATTTCGGTCGGACCTTTACTATCGCATCAGCAGCTTCCCTATCCGCCTGCCAGCCTTGCGCGATCGCAAAGGTGACATCCCACTTTTGGCCGAACACTTTGTCCGCAAGAGTGCCGAACGCCTCGACAAAAAAATCGATTCGATTTCAGCCAAAATGATTTCTGCACTCACTGAGTACTCCTGGCCCGGCAATGTCAGGGAACTGGAGAGCATTATCGAGCGGGCGATGATTTCGTCATCCGGCACAACGATGCTCGAGCTGCCAAAACAATTACAATCAGTCGCGAGTAGTGGCCCAGCGAGCAGCGAGCCACCTGGGGACCTCAGTCCGTCAGGTAAGCGGCAGGTGGACCTGTCAACGGCTGAGCGTATTCACATTGTTGGTGCCCTTGAGCAAACTGAGTGGCGCATATCAGGTGAATACGGTGCGGCGGCGCTCCTCGGCATCCCGCCCAGCACGTTGCGCTCCAAGATGAAGCGGCTAGGCATCAAGCGTTAGCAACACGCCTGCGCAGGTATTGCAGTTCTGCTGCCTCCATCGACCGGGGTCGACGGCCAATCAGTTTTCTCAGGTGATTAGCGCCAGCGACATTACTTTCAGCGAGCATCGTAAGCTGGTCTCGGGTAACCGGAAAAAAAGGCAGGCGATCGAATAACAATGCAGCACACCACATCAGGGAAACTGGCATTGGCAAGATCCACTTTTTTCTGTCGACCGCCGCGGCAACCCGTTCGAGCATCTCTCGCCAGGTCAGTGTTTCCGCGCCGCCAAGTTCATAAATTTTCTCAAACGTCGAACGGTCCGGGAGCGCGTTTACAAAAGCAGCGGCAAGATCTTCAACGTGGACGGGCGACATTCGTATCCGCTTTTCGCTGGGAAATGACCCTGGATAAAAAGCGATAGCTGGTAGTGGCAGGCGAATAACGTCGTTATAGAGCTGGCTGGCGATTTCGTTAGTGCCGCGCGGATCACCGAACACTACAGATGGCCTGAAGATCGTCACGTCCATACCGCTCTCGCGAGCATGGTCCTCTGCGCGCTTCTTGGTTTCCTGGTAGGGCGTGCCGGGCCGCGTGGCCCCGTTTGCACTCATTAGTAACAGGCGCGAAACGCCGCGAGCCTGTGCCGCATCAAGTGTCGCTACCAGCCCGTTGTAATGGGTATTCTCAAAAGTAATACCCTGCCGTGGAAACTCGCGCAGAATACCCACGTTGTAGATTACGGCGTCGCACCCATCCAGCAACGTCGTCAAATTTTCAGCTGACGAGACATCTCCTGGAACCAGTACGCAGCGATCCGGTTGCCGAACCTTCGCCCCGCTGCCGGGACGCACCAATACGACCGGTTGATGACCTGCCCGCAGCAGTTCATCAACCAGGTATCCGCCTATGAAGCCTGTCCCACCAACAATCGCAACACGCATTAGCTGTCGTCAGAAAATAACTCAAATACGAGGCTAGCACCCACACTGGTGCGGAAGAAGACCAGACACCGAAGCGTTACAAGTGCTTACATTCGGGCCGTGGCATAAAGCTGCCCGTGAATTAAGATAGCGCTCCAATTTGGACCTACTCTACAAAGCTGATATGAGCCCCACACCGCCAGTAGTTGTCTGGTTTCGCCAGGACCTGAGGCTTGCCGACAATCCTGCCCTGCTAGCCGCGACCAAAACCGGCGCACCGGTTTTGCCGATATACATTCTTGACGATCAGAACGCCGGAGAATGGGCTATGGGCGGCGCTAGTCGCTGGTGGCTACACCACAGCCTCGAGGCCTTGGACAATAGCCTGCAGGGCAGGCTGCGGCTGTTCCGGGGCGACGCTGGGACGCTGCTACCGAAGATTGCTGCTGATTCGGGCGCGCAGGCAGTGCACTGGAATCGCTGTTACGAGCCCTGGCGCATAAAACGCGACACCACGCTAAAGAAAAAGCTGCAAAGCGCGGGAGTGGCCGTGCACAGCCACAATGCTTCGCTCCTGTTCGAACCGCAGCTGGTAAAAAAGGCAGACGGCACCCCATACAAAGTATTCACGCCGTTCTACAGAAAAGGCTGCCTCGACAACTGTCCTGCGCCACGCCAGCCGCTTGCCGCGCCAGTATCATTGGATCTTGCTACGGCTGAATTAGGAGAGTCGCTTGATGCGCTTGAACTGATGCCGCGCATACACTGGTATGAGCGCATCAAGAGCGAGTGGCTTCCTGGTGAGGAAGGCGCGGCGCAGCGGCTGCAAGAATTCCTTTCCAGCGGAATCCGCAACTACAAATCAGGGCGGAATCGCCCAGACCAGCGATACGTTTCACGATTGTCGCCACACCTGCATTTTGGCGAGATTTCGCCGCACCTGGCCTGGCACGCCTCCCTGCCGCTTTCGACCGATCCCGAATTGGCAGATGAAGTAGACAATTTTCACAGTGAACTCGGGTGGCGTGAATTTTCCAACAGCCTGCTTTTTCACTGGCCAGAGATGACACGCGACAACCTGCAACGCAAGTTCAATCGCTTTGCGTGGCGCGACGATGCTGAATCGCTCGAAAGTTGGCAACAGGGCCGCACTGGCTACCCGATCGTCGACGCCGGAATGCGGGAGCTTTGGCAGACCGGCTATATGCATAATCGGGTGCGCATGATCGTCGGCTCTTTCCTCGTCAAAAACCTGTTGCTGCACTGGCATCACGGCGAAGACTGGTTTTGGGATACCCTGCTCGATGCAGATCTCGCCAACAACAGCGCCAGCTGGCAATGGATCGCCGGCTGTGGTGCCGATGCGGCCCCCTAC
>JAOTXR010000287.1 GCA_029862285.1 Gammaproteobacteria bacterium | reverse complement strand
GCCCATGAACACGACCGGTTTGCCGCGACACTGCGGGCCCACGACGTCGAGGTATTGCTGCTGCACGATCTGCTGTCGCAAACGCTGGAGCGGCCGGAGGCGCGAGACTGGGTACTGGAGCGCCAGGTGTCCGAACATCAACTTGGCCCGTTGCTGGCCGGTGCGATACGCGAGCAACTCGGCGAACTGGATGGCCCGCAATTATCCAGCGCACTGATAGGTGGCGTAACGCAGGACGACATTGAAGTCTCGGTGCAAAGCATAACGACAGAACTGCTGTTGCACGACACTGACTTTTTGTTGCCGCCGCTGCCGAATCACCTGTTCGCCCGGGATACTTCCTGCTGGCTGTACTCCGGCGTTTCGGTCAACCCGATGGCCAAGTCCGCGCGACGCCGCGAAAGCGTGCACCTGAGAGCTGTCTACAAATTTCATCCGCTGTTCGCAGCAGCGGAATTCGATGTCTGGTACCGCGGCGATGATTATCCGCAAGATGGTGCGTCGATCGAAGGTGGCGACGTGCTGGTCATTGGCAACAAGTCACTGTTGATGGGAATCAGCGAGCGCACGTCGCCGCAGGCCGTGGAGATGCTGACAAAGCGACTATTCGACAAACAGGCAATCCGTCGGGTAATTGTCGTGGACCTGCCCAAGAGCCGCAGTTGCATGCATCTCGATACGGTAATGACACAACTCGATCACGACTGCTTCAGCATCTACCGACCGACCATCAACAACGATGTCGCTTGCTGGGAAATTATCCGTGGCAAACGTGGCGGTTTGCGAGTACGTGCACGACGCCGGTTTTTTGATGTCCTCGCAAAGACCATGGGACTTGACTCGCTGCGCCTGATCGAAACCGGTGGCGATAAATATGCCGCCGAACGAGAGCAGTGGAACGATGCCAACAACGTGCTTACCGTGCGCCCCGGTCGAGTCATCGGTTACGAGCGCAACGTTTACACCATCGAGAACATGCAGAAAGCAGGCATCGACGTGGTTGCCATACCGGGTGAGGAACTGGGACGAGGTCGCGGTGGGCCCCGTTGCATGAGTTGCCCGTTAGAGAGAGACCGATAAACGTCTAACGCGCAGCAGGTTTGAGACTGACTACCAGCGATTTGTAGGCCGGCGTATTTGATATGCGGGCCACCTGCTCCAACGGGACCAGCGGATTGATCTCTGGATAATAAGCTGCCAGGCAACCGCGTGGAATATCGTAGGCAACCAGCCTGAAACCGGAGATCATTCGCGTCTGGTCACGAAAGTGGCTTGTGATAGCGACGTGCATGCCATCGGACAAGCCGAGCTCCCGGATGTCGGCAGCGTTGGCAAGAACCACCTGCCGGCTGCCATGTATACCGCGATAGCGGTCGTTGTCAGAATAAACCGTGGTATTGAACTGATCATGACTGCGTAGCGAAGTCAGCAGGAACTGACCGTCTTCCAGGACTGTCTCCTCCAGGCCATGCACCGTGAAATGCGCCTTTTTAGTTACAGTTTGAAACCTCAGCTGATCGCGCACCGGATGCGGTAACGCAAATTCGTTTTCTTCTTCCAGTCGTTTGTTGTAATCCTCAAAACCGGGTATCACGCGGGAAATATGCTCTCTAATACCGTCATAATTATCAGCAAGCCCGTCCCATTTGACCGGATCCCCGGCACCGAACATACGCTTGCCTATCTCGCAGACAATTCGTACTTCACTGCGTAGATCTTCGCTAAGCGGATTGAGGACTCCGGCGGAGCGCCGCACAACGCCCATTGAGTTCTCTACCGATACAAACTGGGACTGGCCGTTCTGGATGTCCATCTCCGTGCGACTGAGCGCGGGTAGTATTATCGCAGTCTTGCCGGTGTACAGATGTGACCGGTTTAGCTTGGTCGATATTTGCACGCTCAGTCGGCAACGCGTCATCGCCCGCTGGGTGGCCTCAGTGTCCGGTGTTGCACTCACATAGTTACCGCCCATCGCCATGAATACTTTCACTTTGCCGGCGCGCATCGCGTGAATACTGTCAACGGTGTCAAGCCCGTGTTTTTCCGGCGGCCGGAAACGGAACTCGCGTTGTAGCGAATCAAGAAAGTCATTCGAGGGTTTTTCCCAAATCCCCATGGTGCGATCACCCTGCACATTACTGTGGCCACGTACCGGGCAGGCGCCGCTGCCGGCACGACCGAAATGTCCACCCAGTAACAACAGGTTGACTATTTCCTGAATATTGGCCACCGCGTTCTTGTGTTGCGTCAGGCCCATTGCCCAACAGAAGATCACCCGCCGCGACTCTGCCATGATCTCTGCGGCCGCACGGATGACATCGATATCGACACCGCTGACCCGTGTCAGCGTTCCCCAGACTGTCCCCCTGATGTAATCGCGGTATGCATCGAAACCCGCGGTGTGCCTGGCAATGAAATCTCTATCGATGGCAGACCCGGGTGCGCTTTTCTCCCTATCGAAGAGCGCCTTTGCGATTGCCTGAAACAGTGCGACGTCGCCGTTGATGCGTACCGGGATATGCAGGTCGGCCAGCAACGTTCCACTGCCTGCATACCCGGAAATCTTCTGTGGATTGCGAAATCGGCGCAGCCCGGTTTCGTCGAGCGGATTGATACTGACAATGTGCGCTCCACGGTGGCTGGCACGTTGCAATGTCGCCAGCATTCGTGGGTGATTCGAACCGGGATTCTGACCGGCGATAAAAATGGCGTCGGCCAGCTCGAAGTCCTCAAGCGTTACCGTGCCCTTACCGCTGCCAAGGACTTCGGTCAGTGCCCGTCCACTGGATTCATGACATAGATTGGAGCAATCGGGCAGATTGTTGGTGCCCAGGCGACGTGCCAGCAGCTGGTACAGAAAAGCGGCTTCGTTACTGGTCCTGCCCGAGGTATAAAACACCGCTTCATCGGGGGATCGCAACATACGCAGTTGCGCGGCGATCAGATCGAAGGCATCGTCCCACGCTATCGGGCTGTAGTGTTCGTCACCCTCCCGCAGTACGACAGGTGCACAGAGCCGGCCTTGCGCATTGAGCCACCGGCCGTCTTTCTGGCGCAACTCGGCGACGCTGTAGCGGGCAAAGAACTCGGCCGTGACCCGGGAGCTCGTGGCTTCATCTGCCACTGCCTTGGCACCGTTCTCGCAAAACTCCGCGACGGATCGTTTTTCGGCCTCCGGCCAGCCACAACCCGGACAATCAAAACCGCC
The DNA here is from genome assembly GCA_029862285.1 of Gammaproteobacteria bacterium. Classification (GTDB taxonomy): domain Bacteria; phylum Pseudomonadota; class Gammaproteobacteria; order Steroidobacterales; family JABDKV01; genus JABDJB01. The sequence continues at coordinate 550 of JAOTXR010000287.1, read as the reverse complement.
AGTCTGATTGGTCTTGAGCAATGCCTTGGTGCCACGCACCGGGCCTGCCTTGAATAATGCATGCCGCAGCGCGTTGACCACCGCCGTGATACCGCCGGCTACTTCCCTGGGCTCGCTGATCTTTTCTTTTGATCTCCTAGTCACAAACAACCTTGTCCGGATGCGGGAACGCATCGGAATCATCTTCGCCCTCGCGTGGTGTCAGACAGGCAAAGTCCTTTTCGATGAGGATACTCACCGGTCCGTGCCGTGCGCTCAAAGAAATCTCATCAGAGTTTGCCCAATACTGAACAACTGCGTCAGGCAGAGAAACCTCCAGTATGTTATCCAACAACCGGGCGGATATTTCTGTCGCGTTCTCACTCGTGTAAATTGTGTACGTCAGACTGGCACCGGGCAGCCGCATGCTTTCGGACAATGAGCCCGTAGCCGCCAGCGTCGCAACTTCACCACGCATCAGACGCAATCTCAGACTGTCACCCTTGATTCGCAATTTCATAGCTGGTCAAACCACACGGTTGGCGCCGGTGTAAATATTGAACCTCCCGTT
>JAOTXR010000286.1 GCA_029862285.1 Gammaproteobacteria bacterium | reverse complement strand
GGGCAATCGACGAACGCGACCTGCTCAAGGTCTTCTACAAACTCATATTGAGGGCGAGTGCCGGCGAGTTGGTAAGCCTGATCAATGATGCTGCGCCGCCGGCGTCACGCGCAGTTGCCAGCAAGAGCCAGGTCAGGAGTCTGAAAAAACGCGTGGAGGAGACCGATCTCAGCTCGCTGGCGGAGCTTCGGACACCCATGGACCTGGGTTCAAATATGTACTCGCTTGGTGCCAACGCCACACAGAGCGGTCACGGCATGGTGCTCGGCAACCCGCATTTCCCGTGGAGCGGGCCACTGCGCTGGTACGAGATTCACCTGACTATCCCCGGCGTGCTCGATGTAATGGGGGCATCACTGCACGGTGTGCCGTTGGTCAACATAGGGTTCAACCAGGATGTGGCCTGGAGTCATACCGTCTCACCGGCATGGCGATTCACGCTTTTTGAGCATGCGCTCGTTTCAGGCAATCCAAACCAATACATGTACGACGGTGTGCCGACGGATTTCGAGGAACACACGATCACCATCGACATTAGCGACACCGAGACACGGGACCATACTTTCTATCGATCAAATCATGGTTGGATCCTCGATTTTCAGGCTTTGGTCGGTTTTCCTTTCTGGGGTACCGGGTTGTCCGTCATGGCGCTCGGTGATGCCAACGAAGACAACCTGCGGGCGATTGAGCAGTTTCTTTTTATGAATCTGGCAGGTTCGCTCGACGAATTCGTTGACGTGCTCAAAGACAACGTCGGTCTGCCATGGGTGCATACCGTCGCCGCCGATAGCGCCGGCAATGCTTTCTATGGGGACATCTCCGTTGTGCCCAATGTCAGTGCGGCCAAGATCGAGGCGTGTCCGCCATTGTTTTTCGGTAATTCGCTCATCGACCAGGCAGGTTTGATCGTGCTCGATGGCAGTCGTTCGGAATGCACCTGGGATACCGATCCCAGCGCGCCGCAGGTTGGCATCATCGGCCGTAACAATCTGCCTTCAGTCCAGTCGCAGGATTATGCGACCAACTCGAATGACAATCATTGGCTGGCAAATCCCGACACGCCCCTGGAGGGATTCTCGCCGCTGTTTGGCTCAGAGCAAACGCCGCGCAGCCTGCGTACGCGACTGGGTCTGGTTATGGTGGAGGAGAGGCTTGCCGGTACCGACGGTCTGGGCGCACCCGGGTTTAGCCTGGCAACGCTGCAGGACATCCTGTTCGGTAGTCGTAACTACGGCGTAGAATTGCTGCTCGATGACCTCGTGGCGCTGTGCATGGCTGAGGGACCTGACGTCGATCTGGGTGGCGGCGTAATAGTCGATGTTGGACCGGCCTGTGCCGTGCTGGCCAACTGGGACAAACGTCAGAACGCCGACAGTGTTGGCCCACAGATATGGGTGGAGTTTCTGGAGGCTGCCGATGGGCGGCCGCTGTTTCTGGATTTCTACGACACACCCTTTGATGTTAACGACCCGGTCCATACACCGCGGGATCTGACCACCGATCCGGCGCAACGCGACCAATTGATGCAGTACCTGGCAACCGGGGTCAAGCGTCTCAATGATAATAATGTTGCAGTCGATGCCGTATGGGGCGACATACACTTCGAAGAAAAAAACGGCACCCGCTATAAGATCCACGGTGGCCGCGATGGCTCCGGGATGTTCAGTATCATCACGACCAGTCTGCAGAATGATCTCGGTTATACACCGGTCAACCACGGCAACAGCTATATGCAGACGGTCACCTGGGACGAAAACGGTGTGGTCGCCGACGCTCTGCTGAGCTATTCGCAGTCCACCGACCCGGCGAGTCCTAACTATGCCGATCAAACCGCGTTGTATGAGAACAAGCAGTGGGTGCGCTTACCGTTTACCGATGCGGAAATCCTTGCGGACCCAGACTACAGCACCACGGTACTGTCCGGACCGCGTCTGGTCGATAACGATGGCGACGGTGTACTCGACAACGTCGATAATTGCACGGCAGTGGCCAACGCCCCCCAGCGCGATACCGATGGTGATGGCTACGGCAATTACTGCGATCCGGATTTTGATCAGAATCTGTTTGTCGATTCCGCCGATCTGGCGTACATGCGCACCGTGTTTCTGACTGCCGATCCGGATGGCGATCTCGATGGCGACGGTTCGGTTGACTTCAATGACCTGGTTATCGTGCGTGAGCTGTTCATGTTGCCGCCTGGACCGAGCTGCGGTTTGAATCAGGACTAGAGCCAACGCGGCTATAGGCCGCTGCCATAAAAAAAGCGGGGAATGCACGCCATTCCCCGCTTTCTTTTTTTGGCTCCCCGGGCCGGACTCGAACCAGCGACCTAGTGGTTAACAGCCACCCGCTCTACCAACTGAGCTACCGGGGAAGTCGGAAGCGCGTCATTCTGTCTCTGTGATCTGGGCAAGTCAAGGAAGTTTGCCCGGTCAGGATAGTGCCTGCTGTAGTCGCTCCATAGCGGTTTTCAAGGTGGTTAGGTCTGTGGCGTAAGACATTCGCATGAAACCGGGCGCGCCGAATGCCGAGCCCGGGACCAACGCGACGCCGGCTTTATCGAGCAGGTAACGTGTCAGCTCGATATCGTCTTGCATTTCCTTGCGTTTGATCACTCGCCGCATGTCCGGAAACAAATAGAAAGTTCCCTTTGCACCAACGCAATGTACGTCGGGGATCGTCTCCAGTTCCGCCAGCACGTAGTCATGCCGCTCCCGGAATTCGCGAGTCATTTCCGCAACACACAGTTGATTGCCGTCGAGTGCGGCAACTGCTGCGGCCTGGGAAATTGATGGCGCATTGGTCGTACTCTGGCCCTGTATTTTCTTCATCGCCTCGATTAGTTTGACGGGTCCGCCAGCATAGCCGATGCGCCAGCCGGTCATCGCGTATGCCTTTGAGACTCCATTAACTACTACGGTGCGTTCCTGAAGATTCGGGTTGGCTGTCGCAAAACTGCAAAATGGTTCGTCAGCCCAGTAGATATGTTCATAGATATCGTCGGTCATGACGACTATCTGTTCATGGCCCGCAACAACCTCCCCGAGTGCTGCGAGCTGATCCCGGGTGTAGACGGCACCGGTTGGATTGGATGGACTGTTCAGAATCAGCAGACGGGTCCGGTCTGAGACAGTCGCCTGCAACTGTTCCGGCGTAATCAGGAAGTCCTGTCCGGGGCCCGCGAACAAGTCGGCAACCCGCGCCCCGCATACTCGCGGAATATCGTGATATGACACCCAATAGGGCGCCGGGACAATGACCTCATCGCCGTCATCAAGCAGGACCTGACACAAATTGAAAATACACTGCTTGGCACCGCTGGAGACCATGACCTGATCCGGGGCGAATTCCAGCCCATTGTCCCGCTGGAACTTGCGGATCACCGCCTGCTTGAGTTCAGGTGTGCCTTCTACGGCCGTGTATTTGGTCTGGCCGGCGCGAATGGCCTGATGCGCAGCTTCCTTGATGTGCCCGGGTGTGTCGAAGTCGGGTTCGCCTGCTCCCAGTCCGATGACATCCTTGCCTGCAGCGCGTAGCTCAGCCGCCAGCGCGGTCACCGCCATTGTCGCCGATGGTTTAATCCGGTTTATCCGTTGTGAAAGGTCTACGGTCACAGGTCACTCCGTTTGTCAGCTTGGATACCAGCGGGGTATCTTAAGCCAGTCACTCGCGCCGAAACAGCACATGCCGGAACATCACTTCAAACTGGAAGCCGACTTTGAGCCGGCGGGCGATCAGCCGGCCGCGATAACGGGGTTACT
>JAOTXR010000285.1 GCA_029862285.1 Gammaproteobacteria bacterium | reverse complement strand
ACAACCCGGGGCGTTTTACCTATATACGTGCCAACTGGAAACGCTAGGAACCAGCATCTGCAGTTAGTCAAACGGCCCCGGAAACGGGGCCGTTTTTTTTTCGCTGCTGACCAGGCGCCGTTATAACATGGTCAAGCAGTCGGTCCAATCATTCAAAAAGCGTATTGGGGGTCAAGTCTGCCCAATTCTCGTTTTCAGTTTGGAAATGAGAAATGGGCAGACTTGACTCCTCTACTCCTCGGCGCTGAGCTGTACTACATTGCGCCAACCCCGTGGCAACAATGCGCCGCGTAAGCCCCGGTCTCCCTCAAACCGCTCCATGTCTTCCTGACGCAGGCTCATCGTGCGTTTGCCGGACACAATCCGCAACGACTGCTCTTCGTTCAGTAATGCCATTGCAACCAGGCTCTCTTCGCCTGCCTTTACGCGTTTCGACGGCATGCCAATCAGTTTTTGACCCTTGCCCCGCGGCAGTTCGGGCACATCTTCCAACGGGAAAATCAACAGCCGGCCTTCATTGGTGACGACTGCAAGCCACAGCGCCTCTTGCCCCGGTGGCACCGCCACAGGCGACAGTGCGACAGTCGGCGCAGGTACGTTGAGAACCCGCTTGCCTGAGCGTGTGCGTGAGTGCATGTCACGGAGTCTGGCCAGGAACCCGTATCCTGCACCACTGGCCAACACGACACGATCGTCGGCATCGCCAAGTGCAACCCCACTGAAACTGGCCCCTTCGGGTGGATTGAATTTACCCGACAACGGCTCGCCCTGGCCACGTGCCGAAGGCAGTGTATGGGCGGCAACGCTGTAGGCACGACCGGTACTGTCGAGGAATACGGCTTGCTGATTACTGCGTCCGCATGCGAAAGCGATGAATTCATCACCTGCCTTATACGACAATGCCGTGGCATCGACTTCATGGCCTTTCGCCGCGCGCGCCCAACCGCGCGCCGATAGCACGACAGTTACCGGTTCGCTGGCTACGAGCACGGTTTCATCGAGGGCCTGCGCCGCCGGGCGGTCGACTATTGCGGTGCGCCGCTCATCACCAAAGCGCTCTGCATCGGCGATTAGTTCTTTTTTCACCAGCGTCTTGAGTCTCGCCTTGCTACCTAGCGTCGTCTCCAGGGCCTTGCGCTCCTTGCCCAGCTCGCTTTGTTCGCCTTTTATTTTTATCTCTTCGAGACGGGCGAGGTTACGCAAACGTAGATTGAGTATCGCTTCAGCCTGAATATCCGAAAGCCGGAAGCGCTTCATCAATACCGGTTTGGGATCGTCTTCCTTACGAATGATCGCGATGACTTCATCGATATTGAGAAAAGCCTTCATCAGGCCTTTGAGCACGTGTAACCGCTCTTTGACCTTGTTCAGGCGATAGGTCAGCCGTCTTTCGACGACATCGGTGCGAAAGACCAGCCATTCCTTCAGGAGTGACTTCAGATCACGCACACCGGGACGCCCGTCCAGGCCGATGACATTGAAATTGACCCGCACACTGCGCTCCAAATCGGTAGTCGCAAACAGGTGCGCCATTAGTGCTTCCACATCCACCCGACGAGAACGCGGAATAATTACCAGCCGGGTCGGATTTTCGTGATCGGATTCGTCACGCAGATCCTCGACCAACGGCAATTTCTTGGCTGTCATCTGCGCGGCAATTTGCTCGAGTATTTTTGGTCCGGCACTCTGATGTGGCAGTTCGGTAATAATGATTGCATCGTCTTCACGCTGATAACCGGCGCGAACCCGGACACTACCCGTTCCCGTTTCATAAATCTGGCGAATATCCTCTGGTGAGCTGATAATTTCGGCTCCGGTCGGAAAATCCGGCCCTTTAATGAGCGCGCACAGATCGGCTATGGTCGAACGCGGTTTGCTTAACAGCAGAACGCAAGCATCGACAACCTCACGCAGGTTATGTGGCGGCACATCGGTCGACATTCCAACCGCGATCCCGGTTGCACCATTGAGCAGGACATTTGGCAGCCGCGCCGGCAAGACCAATGGTTCTTCGAGACTGGCGTCGAAATTCAATCCCCAGTCGACCGTTCCCTGAGCCAGTTCCGACAGCAATACCGCCGCAAACGGTGTCAAACGGGACTCGGTATAACGCATGGCTGCGAATGATTTGGGATCGTCCTGCGATCCCCAGTTGCCCTGCCCGTCCACCACCGGGTAACGAAAGGCAAAAGGCTGGGCCATGTGCACCATCGCTTCATAACAGGCCGAATCGCCATGCGGATGATATTTGCCAATCACATCGCCAACGGTGCGCGCGGACTTCTTGTGTTTGCTTAATGCGCTGAGACCCAGTTCGCTCATCGCGTAGACAATCCGCCGCTGCACCGGCTTGAGGCCATCGCCTATGTGCGGCAGCGCCCGGTCGAGAATGACGTACATCGAGTAATCGAGGTAGGCCTTTTCCGCAAAAGTCGACAGCGGCAAGCGCTCGACGCCTTCGAGATTCAATTCACTCTGCACTGGAACACCTCGTCAATCAGACTTCGGCCAGATCGCCCTTTTTCTCGAGCCATTTACGCCGGTCAGCGGCGCGTTTGCGCGCCAGCAACATGTCAAACAATTTGTCGGTGCCGTCACGCGCTGCGATAGTCAATTGCACCAGCCGACGGCTATCTGGCGTCATTGTAGTTTCTCGCAACTGCGCCGGATTCATTTCACCAAGCCCCTTGAAACGAGTTTCGGTAACTTTGCCTTTCAACTTGTCAGCGCGGATGCGATCGAGCACGCCTTCGCGCTCTTCGTCATCCAGTGCATAAAAAATCTGTTTGCCGACATCGATACGATACAGCGGTGGCATTGCCACGTAGACATGCCCGGCTTCCACCAGGGTGCGGTAATGCTTCAGGAACAGGCCACATAGCAACGTGGCGATGTGCAAGCCATCTGAATCCGCATCGGCCAGGATGCAGACTTTGTGATAACGCAGCTTGCTGATGTCCGCCGAACCGGGGTCGACACCCAGCGCAATGCTGATATCGTGCACCTCCTGCGACGACAATACTTGCGAGGCATCGACCTCCCAGGTATTCAGTATCTTGCCGCGTAATGGCATCACTGCCTGGAATTCCCGGTCACGCGCCTGCTTTGCCGAGCCACCGGCAGAATCGCCCTCGACCAAAAACAACTCACCGATTTCCGGTTCTTCGCTGGTGCAATCCGCCAGTTTGCCCGGTAACGCGGGACCGCTGACGATCCGCTTGCGTACCACTTTTTTCGAGGCCCGCATGCGTTTTTGGGCATTCGCAATGGCCAACTGGGCGATCTGTTCTCCGCTTTCGATATGCTGATTTAAATACAACCCAAAGGCATCTTTGACCACGCCGGAGACAAACGGCGCGCATTCGCGCGAAGAAAGCCGCTCCTTAGTCTGGCCCGAGAACTGCGGGTCGCGCATTTTTACCGACAAAACGAAACTGACACCCTCCCAGACGTCGTCAGGCAACAAGCGCACACCGCGTGGCAGCAAATTACGGTATTCGCAAAATTCACGCAGCGCATCGACCAGACCGGTACGCAAACCATTGACATGCGTGCCACCGGCCGGTGTCGGGATCAGGTTCACATAGCTTTCGCCAAAGGTCTCGGCCGAAGACCAGGCCAGCGCCCATGTCGCCGATTCGCGTTCGCCCTGGGCTTCGCCGGTAAACAGCTCATCGGGCAGTCGCTCGACATCACCCATGGCCTCACCGAGATAATCCGCCAGGCCACCCGAATACTGCCACTTGGTCTTCTTGCCGCCAGCTTCGGCAAGCTGCA
>JAOTXR010000284.1 GCA_029862285.1 Gammaproteobacteria bacterium | reverse complement strand
TCTCAAACACATTCTCGGTCTGGAAGTTGAAAACCTCAGCGCGCCGTTGGAATTCTTTGGTACCGATGGCAAGACAGCCGGTGGCAGCCCGGACATGGCCGTCGCAGCCGGTTTGGCACTAAGGGGGCTGACGGACGATGATTGATTTCGACCTGGTCCCACGCGACTACCGTCTGCGACTGGCTTTTCGCCGATGGTTGCGTCGGCTGGGCACTATTGCCGGCGCAACGGTATTCATCACCGCCGCAACCGGAGCCGGGCTCGCTTATGCCAACAACAACCTGAACAGACAAATACAGCAGTTGCAGACGCAACACGCGATGACGACCCAGCAACGCACTCAACTTGAAACGCTCGACTCGCGTATTCAGGAACTGGGCCGCCAGTGGCAACTGCTCAACACTTTGCGCAGCGGCGCACCTGCAGAACAGATTTTTCTCACTATCGACGCGGCGCTGGACAATACCGCTGTCTGGTTCCAGGAGTGGGCCTTCACCCGCGCTGGCACGACCGGAGACGGTCGGCCAGCCACGGTAAATACCGGCTATTTCATCGTCGTGCCAAGCGGCGAAGATGCAGAAAAGGCACCGGCCTGGCAGATAGAAACACACATCCGCATCAAGGGGCAGGCTCAGGACCATGCGGCATTGTCGGGTTTTGTGCGCTCGCTGTTCGAGCGTGGCGAAGTGCGGGATGTGCGTGTCCAGCACACTGCGTTGCGGCGTTACGCCACCGCCAGCGTCGTGGATTTCGAACTCGCAATACTTCTCGATGGCGAGGACAGCGAATCATGAGCCTGCAGACACTGACACAGATGGACGCCCGCCGGCGCAATCTGATTGCACTGGGTTTGATTGGCATATTGGTCACCGGCATGCTCGTCTATGTCGTACTTCCTGAGATCAAGGAGTTTCACAACAAGTCCACTTCGCGATCGGCGCTAATCGGAATTGCCACCGACGGCAATGACCTGTTGCAACAGATCGATAGCCGCATGCAGGCGATAGATGAATTGACCCAGCGATTGCACGGTGACAGCGCCAATCTGCCGCCCAGGCAAATGGAATCTTTTGTTATCGGTCGTCTGCAAAAAATTTCCTGGGACAACAATATCGAACTGATCAGCGTACGCCCTGGCGAAGGGGAACGCGTCGCCGAATTCCGGGAAATGCTGTTCAAGGTAGAACTGGAAGGGGGCTATATCCCGGTTCACCGCTGGCTCTGGGCAGTACGCAAGGAACTCGGTTTTGTAGTGATCAAGGAATTTTCGCTGGTTCGTGCCGACCAGAGTCCGGTCGACCCGCGTTTGCAAGCGACGCTGACCCTGGCTTCGTACCGCATGGCTGGGTTATGAGATTTCTCATTGCCACGATTTGGATGTGGGCCACGGCCATGACCGTGGTGTCGGCTGACCCGGTGGTTCCGGCACTGGCCGCAAACCCATTCGAGCACCCGGCATGGCTTGGCGATGCCACGGAAGTCGCGGAGCCATCGGCGCCATCGCAGCGCGTTCGTCTCGACTTACGGGCCACAATTGTGGGTAAGCGGCCGTTAGCCAATGTCGGGGGCAGGATTGTAACGCTGGGTGATGAAGTCGAGGGCGGCTACCAACTGGTTGCGATCAGCGAGGGGGCCGCAGAATTCAGCGACGGCGACGAGATTATTCGTGTGACTGTGCTTGGCGATGACCAGGAAGACAACAATGACTGACAAACTCCCGGTCGCTCGAATCGCTGCAGTACTGATGGGCCTGGTTTTAGCAGCGCCGGTCTCTGCCGAGAAACTATCTTTATCCATGCGCGACACCGAGCTGTCGGAAGTTATGGATATGTTGTCACGGCAGCAACGGGTGAATATCCTGCTGGCAAATAACGTCGATGCAAATGTGTCATTCAGTCTGTACGACGTCACGCTGGATGAAGCAATTGAATCCATTGCCAGTGCCGCCGGCTACGCAGTCGAAAAACGAGGCAAGACTTTTTTTATTGTGGAACACGACTCCACTGGCAAATACGCTCCAAATGGCCTGACCCGGGTCCAGAGTTTTGAAGTGCAGTATGCGGACCCCGAGTCCCTGGAAGGCATACTCTCTCCCTACCTCTCGGAATATGGCGAGATTACGGTCCTGGATGAGCGCCGGCTCCTGCTGGTGGAAGACACGCCAGAGTTTATCGAGCGTATTGCCGCATTGCTCGACGGCATTGATCGCAAACCGCGGCAAATACTGATTGAGGCGCAGATCCTGGAGATTACGCTCGACGATGACGATTCATTTGGAATTGACTGGAAAAAACTGTTCAACAGCGACGGCGGCGATGGCAGCTTCGGCACCCGCGGTCTTGCTGCCACCGAAAGCGACGGATTCTTCTTCGATCTGGCAACACCGAACATTGAAGTCGCGCTGGATGCGTTGCGTTCCGCCGGTCGCGTCCGCACTTTGTCCACACCAAAATTGCTGGCGCTCGAAAACCAGGAATCGGAAGTGCTTATCGGCGATCGCAAGGGCTACCGGGTAACGACAACGATCAACCAGATAACCAGCGAAAGCATCGAATTCCTGGAGTCTGGCGTGATATTACGAGTTACCCCGGAGATTGACGCCGATGGCGGGGTTTTGCTCGACATTCATCCGGAAGTGAGCACTGGAACTGTCGATGCCAGCGGTATCCCGTCGCAGACCACTACCGAAGTGACCACACAACTCCTCGTGGCCGATGGCCAGAGTGTTTTTATCGGCGGATTACTCAAACACACGCTCACCGAAAGCCGCGCTGGTGTACCAGTACTCAGCAGGGTTCCCGGTCTAAAGCGGTTATTTTCAAACCGGCGAAAAACCAACATCAACACTGAAACCATCGTCCTGATCACACCATACATCGTCGATAAACTCGGCGAATCGTGGAATATGACGCCACAGAATAAAGTGGACGCCGCACAAGCTGTGCTGACTCGTGAACAAACCCGCGTCGAAGATTACGTCACTGAAGAATTTCCCGTCATCAATAGCAAGGACAGAGCACCCGCTCTCGAATTGACGCTGTCACCTTCGCTCAGCCAAAAACACCCCTGATCAAACAGAAATAGGGATCAGACCCCAATTCCGGAACAGACTCTCCGCGAGCGGGAAACCGGATTATGTTTGTGGTGACTGAATTCCCAGACGGAGCCACAAACATTAACCGGTTTCCTGCACAGTATTGCAATAGAAAGACTCTCCGCGAACGCGACAGCTATCCCCCTGAAATCTTTGAGGAAGCGCAATGGTTTCGCTTTAGTTTCCCGAACGCAGCGCCGGCCAGTTGGTAACAACCCACGCGAGCGGGCAGCCGGATTATGTTTGTGGCGACTGAATTCCCAGACGGAGCCATAAACAAGAAATAGGGATCAAACCACAATTCCGGAACAGACTCTCCGCGAACGCGAAAAGGGGACAGCTTAACGCAAGTAAGCTGTCCCCTTAAAAACTCTGAGGAAGCGCAATGGTTTCGCTTTAGTTTCCCGAACGCAGCGCCCGCGAGTGGTAACAACTAACGCGAGCGGGCAGCCGGGTCATGTTTGTGGCGACTAAATTCCCAGACGGAGCCATAAACATGACCCGGCTGCCCGCTCGCGCTTTGTACCAAACGGGCGCTACGTGAGGATCGGCGCGATAACCAGCGAGACGATCGCCATTACGTTGATCAAAATATTCATCGACGGTCCGGAAGTATCCTTAAACGGATCCCCGACCGTATCGCCGACGACCGCAGCTTTGTGCGTATCCGAACCCTTGCCACCAAGGTTGCCT
>JAOTXR010000015.1 GCA_029862285.1 Gammaproteobacteria bacterium | reverse complement strand
AGCCTCGCCGTGGAGCAGGCCGAGCGCCTCGGTTACCCGGCGCTTTTGCAGTCGTACCATTGCGCCATTGCTGTAATTGGCCTCGCGGCAGGTCTCCAGTTTTGCCAGCAAGGTTTGCCAGCGCTGAGTCAGCGCGCCTTGCGGATCGACCTGTATCAACAACCGTTCCATACAGCTTCCGTCTGGGGCGAGTCCGGCCGTGGTACACAGATGTCGCCGCTCACTGTCGAGTGCACTCAAATCTTCGATACAGGCTTGTTTCCTGGCGGTGGCGGCGTCCAGCGCACCAGGATCCACTTTTCGCAAGGCATCTCGTTCGTCGGCGAGTGCAGCGCCGAGTTCGTGTGTCAGCGCCAGCTCGTGGTCGATCAGATTACTGAGCGTTTCCTGCAGGTCCAGAGCCATATCAACGCCGGTTGAGGTCCATTTCCATTCGCAGCACTTCAGCGGCAACTTTCTGAGCATCGACCGAATAAGTCCCGTCAGATATTGCCTGTTTAATGACCTCCACACGATCGCGATCCACGCTGGGCAGATCTTCCAGGATCTTTTCCAGCCGCACCATCAGACGTGCCGATTCGGTCAGGCTGACCTGGTCTCTTGGAGTAGCTGCAGGCGCCGTCTGGTCGCTTTTGCGAACGTCACCAGAGCGCGTACTGCTATCGATACGCGGTGAGCCGCCCGAGACGCCGTTGATCTTTGGATTCACGATACTCCCACTCCGGATATCCCCGATTAACGTAACAAGTATCGGCCGATCCGGCGCATTCTTTAGTGATTCTCGTCAGTTCATGAGTATTTCGACCCGTTCCTCCGATCGGACGATTCCCTCGATGACCCGGCCGGACGAGAGATTCTGGACCCGTATCCTCTGTTGCAGTGCACCATCAGAGAGTGCCTTTCCGGCCGCCCGGATCCGTACCCCGGCCCGGTCAGCATAGAGCGTCACTGTCTGGCCCCGGCGGACGGTCTGCGCCAGACCCAGCATGGGTGGGATGATGACCGCACCGGGGGTCACCGGCCGGCGCAAAACCCGGCCGCTAATTGCGCGGGGGTCGGTCAGGTAGCCATAGGGAAGTCGATCGAGATCGCGTTTTGCAAGCTCGACGTCGGTGCTGCTCAGGCTGTGACCCCGTGCCAGGGCATGCCGGCTCACCAACACCAGCCCCGTCATCCGGGACCGTACCGGCACAAAGACTCTCCAGGGCGTCGCACCGGTACAACGCACGCCGACCGTCATATTGACCCCTGGGCGGGTGCCGGGTGGCAAAAACCCTTCGAGCTGTCCGACACAGTTTTTCAGACGCAGACGCGAATCCAGCGTCCCCGCCTGTACCGTACGCGACGATGTTTCCGTATTCATACTCGCTGCGAATTCTTCGGCGAGCTCGCGTATTTCACTCAAAGCCTGCCATTGCGACGCCGCCGTCACGCACGGACATAACACCAGCACCAGCAAGAACAGTCTCATTTTCATTTTCGGTGGGAAAAACATGGCTTCCTTAACAGTTGCCGGAACAATGCAACTCGCGTGCCAACGCGGGATTTTGGCTAAACGCCAGCAAATTTGCCGGTCAACGGCTGGAATTGCCGGTGACAGCGGAAAATTGTTGCCGCTTTCCGGCGCAGCGACGGCAAACACGGCGAGTTTCTGCGGGCTTCGAGTCTGGCACGCTTCTTGCTAAATGTTCGTCGGGCTCATGCATAACGCATGGGCATCAGGAGGCAAGGATGGCTTTCAGTCTTGACGAAGCGTTTGGCATGCACCCGCAGGCAGTGGCTGTGCGAAGCAAACGCATGCAGATTATTGCGTCGAATCTGGCTAATGCCGATACGCCCGGTTACCAGGCACGCGATATCGATTTTCGCGAGTTACTCCGGAACGAGCAAAACAGCCGGATAGTGCGCACACATGCGCGCCATCTCGGTGGCAATGCCATAAACAATACGACGGGCAGCGAGCTCAAGTACCGGGTTCCACTACAGCCTGCACAGGACGGCAACACCGTGGAACCGCAATTCGAGCAGGCCATATTTGCTGACAATGCTATTCGCTTTCAGGCGAGCCTGATGTTTCTTGACGGTCGTATCCGCAGCTTGTCGGATGCCATCACCGGAGGATTGCGCTGATGTCGATGTTCAGGATTTTTGAAATCGCCGGGTCCGGTATGGCGGCCCAGTCAGTACGTCTCAATGTCACAGCCAGCAATCTGGCGAATGCGGACATGGTGGCCGGCAGCCCGGGCGAGGTTTATCGCAAGCGACAGCCAGTTTTTGCAACCTATATGGATCCGATGCGACCGGATCCGGCGACAGCGGGCGTGCGCGTTACAAATATCAGTACCAGTAGCGCACAGCCGCAGAAGAATTACGAGCCCGGTCATCCGAGTGCAAACGCCGAAGGCTATGTCTATCGCGCCAACGTCGACAGTGTGGAGGAGATGGTCAACATGATGTCGGCGGCGCGCTCGTACCAGAACAACATAGAAATACTCAATACAACGAAGGAATTAATGCTTCGGACTCTCAACATGGGCCGATGAGTTAATCAGCAGGTAAAGCCATGCCAATTAGTAACGACATCGATCTGAACGCGCTGGGATTATCGCTGGGGTCATCCGGTGGCAACCAGGCAAGTCCGGTCGCCGAGTCTGAAGATACTTTCCTCACACTCATGATGACGCAACTGCAGTACCAGGACCCTTTCCAGCCGCTGGAAAGTGGTGAGTTCCTGTCGCAGCTTGCCCAGTTCGAAACCGCGGCGGGTATCCAGGGAATACAGAACGGGCTAAACAGTCTGGCCGAGTCCATGCTGTCCAACCAGGTGCTCGAGTCGGCTGCGCTGGTCGGGCAGACAGTCTTCGCCGAGTTATCCGACGCGAATCTTGCTGATGGCGGCACTGTCGAAGGTGCGATCGACGTTCCACCCGGCGCAACTTCCGTGGTGCTCGAGATCAAGGATTCAGCCGGCCAGATTGTGCGGCGTCTGGACTTTGGTGCCATGACAGCGGGCCGGCAGGCGTTTGTCTGGGACGGCCTGGATGACACGGGTCAGTCCCTGCCGGCAGGCAATTACTCGATCCGCGCAAGCATCGGTGCGGCAGGCGAGACTTACGCCGGCCGTGTGCTGCTGGCCGACCAGGTTCGCAGCGTTACGTTGGGTGGTGGTGGCCAACCCCCCGTGCTCAATCTCGCCGGTGGCGGTCAAATCAGTTTTTCACAAATTCTCGAAATCCGATAAGGCAGGAGATCAAAGATGCCATTTCGTATCGCTCTTAGCGGACTCAATGCCGCTTCCGCAGACTTGAGTATTACAGCTCACAACATCGCCAACGCATCGACACTGGGCTTTAAACAATTTCGTTCCGAATTTTCCGACGTGCTGAGCGACGGCGTACAGCTTGCTGCGCAGACGCAGCAGTTTGCACAGGGTTCCGTGGAATTTACCGGCAGCCCCCTCGACCTCTCGATTAGCGGCGAAGGCTTTTTCACCCTGAGCGACGGTGGTGGACTGGTTTACTCCCGTGCCGGCGCATTTGGCGTCGATTCTGACGGCTACGTGGTCAACAGCGCGCAACAACGTTTGCAGGTATACCCGGATGCAGGTTCAGGAATATTCGACGTCGGCGCACTGGAGGATTTGCGTCTGGTTACCGCATCGAGCCAGCCGGTGGCGACTACGGAAACTGAAGTCGGTGTCAATCTCCCAACTGAGAGTGCTGTGCCGGTCGGTCCATTCGACCCTGATGATCCATCGACTTTCAACCACACCACTTCGGTAACGATTTACGATTCACTTGGTTCAGAACATACGGCGACGCTCTATTTCACCAAGACTGCGGTACCCAATTTTTGGGACACACGACTGTACGTTGATGACAATGCCGTCGGCGGCGCCAATACCCTGGAATTTTCGTCCACGGGCGTACTGGTCAATCCACCATCCGGTACGGTAACCATGCCGGCCTACAACCCCGGTAACGGTGCCGATCCGCTGGTCATGGATTTCGACTACAGCCTCAGCACACAGTATGGCGGCGAATTCGTGGTCAACACGTTGACCCAGGATGGGCTGAATGTCGGGCGGCTGACCGGAATTGACATCGATGGCGCCGGGCGGGTCCTGGCGCGTTTCACAAATGGGCGGTCGTCATCCCTGGGGCAGATCGCCATGACCAATTTTTCGAACCCACAGGGACTGACTACGCTCGGCGATAACACCTGGAGCGAGACTTTCTCTTCGGGTGCGCCATTACGCGGCGAGGCCGGTAAAGGCACGCTCGGTCTGGTTCAGTCCGGTTCACTCGAACAGTCAAATGTCGATCTGACCGCGCAACTGGTACAGATGATCACTGCGCAACGCAATTTCCAGGCCAACGCACAGATGATCTCGACGGCCGACACGATCACCCAGACGATTATCAATCTCCGTTAAGGACTGACTGATGGATAAAATGTTGTATGTCGCGATGACCGGTGCCCGGAACATGATGCTGGCGCAGACGGTCAATGCCAACAACCTGGCCAACGCCAGTACGATTGGTTTTCGCGCAGACATGCTGGCAGCCGAGAGTCACCAGATAACAGGTCCGGGCTATCCCAGCCGGATAAATGCAACGCAAGAGACTGCCGGGTGGAATTTCCAGCCGGGACCGATGCAGGACACCGGCCGGCAGCTCGATGTCGCCGTGCAGGGCGATGGCTGGATTGCGGTGCAGGGAGCTGATGGCGAGGAAGTCTATACACGCGCCGGCGATCTGCAACTCGGACCGGGTGGTGTACTCATCAATGGTGCGGGCCAGTTTGTGTTGGGTGAGGGTGGCCCGGTTGCGATACCCCCATTCCAGAAACTGGAGATCGGTGGCGATGGCAGCGTGTCAATCGTACCGCTTGGACAGACGGCCAACACGCTGGCTACCGTGGACCGCATTCGACTGGTCAATCCGGGACCGGAGAACCTGGTCAAGGGTATCGATGGGCTCATTCGGACTCGCGACGGTATCGCGGCAGAACCTGACGCCTCGGTACAACTGGCTTCGGGGGTGCTGGAAGGCAGTAATGTCAATGCGATCGAGTCGCTGATATCAATGCTGGATCTGGCGCGTCGTTATGAGATGCAGGTCAAGCTAATGGAAACTGCCAACAACAACGCCGCTGCTGCGGCTCGACTAATGCAAATGAGCTGATCAGGCTCAGCCAGAGGAGTAAGAAACGGATGAATACCGCACTTTGGGCCGCCAAGACAGGTTTGGATGCACAGCAGACAAAAATAGCTGTGATCTCCAACAATCTTGCCAATGCGAGCACGGCCGGGTTCAAGGCCGGTCGCGCCATGTTTGAAGATCTGGTTTATCAGAATATCCGCCAGGTCGGTGGCCAGAGTTCGCAACAGACGCAGCTGCCGTCGGGATTGATGCTTGGGACCGGTGTGCGGGTTGTCGCCACGGCCAAGACTTTTGGGCAGGGCGCGGTATCGCAGACCGACAACCCGCTCGATGTGGCAATCGTCGGTCGCGGTTTTTTTCAGGTGTTGCTGCCCGATGGCACGCTCACCTATACACGTGATGGCGCCTTCCAGGTGAACGCCGATGGTGAGCTGGTCACTTCGAGCGGTTATCCGGTGCAACCGGGAATCAATATTCCCGGCAACGCCCAGAGCGTAACCATCGGTGATGACGGAGTCGTGTCAGCGTCGCTTGCCGGTCAGGCCGACCCGATCCAGGTGGGGACGATTCAGCTGGTCGATTTCATTAATCCTGCGGGTCTGCAGGCTCGCGGTCAGAACATGTTCCTCGAGACCGCTGCCAGTGGTCCGGCACAGGCCGGCACGCCGGGGCTCAATGGTCTGGGCACGGTGCAGCAAAACGCACTCGAGAGTTCCAACGTCAATGTCGTTGCTGAGCTGGTGAGCATGATTGAGACACAGCGTGCCTATGAATTGAATTCACGCGCCGTGGCTACCAGCGATGAGATGCTGCAGTACCTGACCAACAACATCTAAGGAGCCCGGTGATGTCCAGTTTGCGATTTCTAACCATCGTTGCGGCCCTTGCCGGTCTGAGCGCTTGCTCGTTGTTGCCAATGCCACAGGCCGATAAGGAAGTGTGGCATCCGACCGAGCCGGTCGTGATGCCCGACGACATCAGAACCTCGGGCGCGATATTCAGCCTGGGCACCCAGGTGGAATTGTTTTCTGACGTCAAGGCGCGTCGTGTCGGCGACATCATTACGATACGGCTGGTAGAGAAAACTGCCGCACGCAAGAGCTCCAGCACCAGTACCAGCAAGGAGACTTCCATAGCGAACCAGAACCCGACCTTGTTCGGTGTTGAACTCAGCAGCGACAGCATCCCAATTCTGGCCCAGGACATTGACGGTAGTCACAGCTTTGACGGCGATGGCGCGAGCAGCCAGAGCAATGAGCTCGAAGGCAGTATCACAGTGACTGTCGCGCAACGCCTGCCCAACGGTAACCTGTTCGTGCGTGGCGAAAAATGGTTGACGCTCAATCAGGGTGAAGAATTTGTGCGGATCTCCGGCATCGTGCGTCCGTACGATATCGGAACCGACAACACCATCGCATCGAACAAAGTGGCCGATGCACGAATTATTTATAGCGGCAAAGGCGCGCTCGCCGACGCCAACCGCCAGGGCTGGCTGGCACGTTTCTTCAGCCGCCCCCTGATGCCTTTTTAACGAGGACCCGGCATGAGAAGCATTTTTTCGATTTTGATCTGCGGATTCCTGTCACAGCCTGTCTACGCTGAACGAATTAAAGATCTCGCCGCAATCGCCGGCGTGCGTACCAATCAGTTGGTGGGTTACGGTTTGGTTGTCGGTCTGGAGGGAACTGGCGATCAGACCAGTCAGGCACCATTCACCGTTCAGAGTATGAAGAACTTTCTGCAACAGTTTGGTGTTACCGTTCCAGAAAACTCCAACCCCCAGCTGAAAAACGTGGCCGCCGTATCGTTGCACGCCGAGTTACCGCCCTTCGCCAAGCCCGGGCAGAGTATCGATATTACGGTGTCCTCGCTGGGCAATGCATCGAGCCTGCGTGGTGGCAGTCTGTTAATGGCGCCACTACGAGGTGCCGATGGTGAGATTTATGCGTTGGCACAGGGCAACGTAATAGTCAGTGGATTTGGCGCTTCCGGAAATGATGGATCACGGGTAACGGTCAATACGACCAGCGCCGGTCGCATTCCCAACGGCGCCACGGTCGAACGCCCGGTACCGTCAAACTTCACGACGCTGCCGGCTGTGTTTTTGAACTTGCACACACCGGATTTCACCACAGCGAATCGTCTGACTGAAGCTGTCAACACAATGCTCGGTGCAGGCACGGCGCAATCGCTGGATCCGGCGTCGATAAAAATCGCTGCCCCTGTCGATCCGTCGCAACGAATCAGCTTTGTTTCGGTGCTGGAGAACATAGAACTGGAGCCTGCGGCCGCGCCGGCGCGTGTGATTGTCAATTCACGCACCGGTACGGTGGTGATTGGCTCGCATGTGCGGGTTTCACCGGCGGCGGTTTCACATGGTTCGCTGACCGTGACGATTACCGAAAGCCCCGGTGTCAGCCAGCCCGGTGGGTTCAGCGAGGGCGAAACAGTAGTGGTGAACCGTTCCGATATCGAAATTATCGAAGAACAACAACGCATGTTCTTGTTTGAACCCGGTGTCACACTGAATGAAATCGTCACCGCCGTGAACCAGGTGGGTGCCGCACCCGGCGATCTGGTGGCGATACTGGAAGCGTTGAAACAAGCCGGTTCCCTGCATGCGGAGTTAATCGTCATCTGATGAGCGCCTACAGTGGAATTTACACCGATATACAGGGCCTGGCGGAACTACGTACGCAGGCTGTCCGCCGCCCGGAGTCGGCGCTGGACCAGGTGGCGGGACAATTCGAGGCCCTGTTCACGCGCATGATGTTAAAGATGATGCGTGAGTCGAGTTTGAATAGCGGATTGTTTGAAAGCAGCCAGTCTGAGCAATACATGGAGATGTTTGACGGTCAGGTTGCCGTCGAAATGTCGCGTGGCCGCGGGCTGGGTTTAAAACAAATACTGACCGAGCAACTGGGGCAACTCACACGTGCAAGCCGGCGGCCTGATATCGCCACCATGGAAGGTCCAAGCGACTTTGCGCCGGCCAGTCAACAGGAATTTATTACAGGATTGTTGCCGTTTGCCCGCCAGGTCGAAAAAGAACTGGGCATTTCGCACAAAGCGGTACTGGCCCAGGCAGCGCTGGAGAGTGGCTGGGGTCGGCACACGATACGCCGCCCCGATGGTGGCAACAGCTTCAACCTGTTCGGCATCAAAGCGGGCCCGTCGTGGACCGGCGACAAAGTCGCGCAACGCACAGTCGAATTTGAGGACGGAATCGGCGAGCGGGTCACGGAAAAATTCCGTGCCTATGCTTCTCTAGGTCATGCCGTCAGGGACTATGCGAGTCTTATCCGTGACAATCCGCGCTACCGCACGGCGATAGAGCACGGAAAAGACCCACATGCGTATGCCCGCGAGTTGCAGCGATCGGGTTATGCCACCGATCCCGACTACGCAAAAAAGATTGGAGAGATTCTCGATAGCGATATCTTGCGTGACGGGAATCGAGCGGGAGTAATGTAATGACAGATTTTCTGAATACCGGAGTTTCGGGGCTGATTGCCTTCCAGCGAGCACTGGCAACTACCAGCCACAATATTGCCAATGCCAACACGGTTGGATTCAGCCGGCAACAGGCATTGCTGGCGGCCCGACCGGCACGTGGTACCGCGCTATCGGGTCTGGGTACGGAAGTAACCAGCGTGCGTCGCATTTACGACCAGTACCTGGTCGGACAAGTGCAGACAAATACGTCGGCATTTAACCGGCTGCAGTCGTTTCACTCGCTGGCTGCCCAGGTCGATGACCTGCTCGCCGGCGGCGGCACCAGCGTGGGCACGATGCTGCAGGATTTCTTCAATGCACTGGACACCGTGGCCGACGACCCGGCCGGATTGATTACCCGCGAGGCGTTCCTTGGCCAGGCGCGAGCATTGACTCAACGCTTCGAACAGGCAGAGTCCCGGCTGAATTCACTCGATCGCGATGTAAACAATCGCGTGAGCAATTCCGTTTCCGAGATCAATGCGCTGGCCGACTCGATCGCGCAGATCAACGAGCAAATAGTCGCCAGCAACTCTGGCGGTCGGACGAGCAGCGATTTGCTGGACCAGAGAGACAACCTGTTGACTGCCTTAAATGGTCACATTGCCGTTACTACCGTGCAACAGGACGACGGTGCGGTAAACGTATTTGTCGGCAACGGTCTGGTGCTGGTTCGCGGCTCCAGTCCCGAGTTGCTGGCAACAACCCAGAACGAATATGAACCAACCCGCCTCGGTGTGAAGTTCCAGAATGGCGCCGAGATTACGTCACGGCTCAGTGGTGGAGAGATTGGCGGCGCGCTCGACTTTCGCCGCGAAGTTCTCGATCCGGCACGCAACGCCCTGGGTCGTCTCGCCAATGGAATTACCGAAATCCTCAATACCCAGCACCGTGAAGGCATCGATCTGGCCGGCGCGCGCGGCGGTGACATGTTTGCTGTGGGCGCACCGGTATCGCTGGCATCAGCGTTTAATTCTGGCGCAGCACCGGTGACGATCGCGATCGATGACATAGGCGCACTGACGACAGATGACTACATACTGCGTTATGACGGTGCGATCTGGTCGCTCGAGAACTCGGAAACCGGAGCTGCGGTAACCATGACCGGTACCGGGACCCCGGCAGACCCGTTTCGGGCCAATGGTCTTGCGATCGAAGTCGGTGCCGGTGCAGCGGCCGGTGACCGCTATCTGCTCCGGCCGAACAGCAATGCCGCGGCCGGTCTGGACCTGCTTATTGATGACCCGGCAAAAATCGCCGCTGCTGCGGCCATAATTTCATCGGCCTCGACCGCTAACACCGGTGACGCGCAAATAACCATCGGTGAAGTTATCAATGGCGACCACCCGAATTTACTCAATACGGTCAATATTGTCTTTGTCGATTCGAACAATTTCACGATTGGCGCCCTGGGGCCGTTCCCCTACACGAATGGTAATCCAATCAGTTTCAATGGCTGGCGGGTGGAGATCAGCGGCACGCCCCAGGCCGGCGACACATTCACCGTGACTGCAAATACTGCCGGAAATGCCGATAACCGTAATGCGCTGTTGCTTAGCGACCTGCAGAGTTTGCGAGTGCTGGATAATGGCACATCGAGTCTCGGTGATAGCTTTGGCACGTTGGTTGCCAGTGTCGGAACGGTTACGCAGCATGCGGCGATTAATCGCGATGCACAGCAGATACTGCTGGCAGATTCCGAGCAGGCGCGATTGGCTGTTTCCGGTGTGAACCTGGACGAGGAGGCAGCCAACCTGCTTCGTTTCGAGCAGGCTTACCAGGCGGCGGCGCAGGTAATCAGCGTTGCCGACCAGTTATTCCAGACGCTGATAGGGGCAGTTGCACGATGAGCGGACGTATTTCGACACAGGGGCTGTATCTGCAGTCACTCGCCGCGATGCTGAATCAGCAGGCGGCCCTGGCCAGAACCCAACAACAGGTCTCGACTGGCCGGCGTTTCGCTGTCGCCGCAGACGATCCAGTTGCGGCCTCGCGCGAACTGGATCTCAATCGCTCCATCAGGCGTATCGATCAGCTGCAGCAAAACATCAGCATCGCGAATCATCGCCTCGGTCTCGAGGACAATGCGCTTGCGGAAGTTACTGACACGCTGCAACGCGTGCGCGAACTGGCGGTGTTGGCTAATTCCGACACCAATGAGGGCACGCGCGACATAATTGTCGAAGAGCTCGATCAGCTACTCAACCACCTGGTACAGACTGCCAATAGCAGTGACGGCGAAGGCGGCTTTTTGTTTTCCGGGTTTGCTGCCGCGGGGCAGCCCTTTGTGCGTGACAACACGTCGGTACAGTACCGCGGTGATCAGGGGCAGCGGTTTTTGCAGATCGGTCCCGAACGGCGGGTGGCGGATGGCGATTCTGGTGCCGGGATATTCCAGTTTGTTCGCAACGGTAACGGAACATTTACAACTGCGGCCGCCGGTACCAATACCGGCAGTGCCATTATTGACAATGGTGCGTTACGAAACGCGGCGGCGTGGATACCTGATAATTACACAATTAACTTTCTCACCGATACGGACTACGAAGTTACTGACGGTGGCGGGGTCCCGATACTCGTCGGCACCTACGAGGATGGCGGGGTGATCAGCTTCGCCGGGATCGATGTTTCGTTGAGCGGGCCCGCTGCGGCCGGGGACAGGTTTGAGATTCAGCCCAGCCGGTATCAGGACATCTTCGCCAGCGTGCAGGATTTTATTGACGTCGCTACCGGTCAATCGGCAGACACCGGGGCGCGAGCAGTTTTTCATTCTGCTATGAATACTGTGCTCGGAAACATCGATCGTGCGCTGGAACATATTGCAACGACACGCACGCGTGTTGGTACCCGATTAAACGCACTCGATGACCAGGGTCAGCTTAATCTCGACAGCCGCCTGTCTCTGGAATCTACCTTGTCAGATGTGCGTGATATCGATCTGATCGAGGCCGCGAGTCGCCTGGATCTGGAGCGCGTCAGCCTGCAGGCCGCACAGCAGGCCTTTTTGCGGGTGCAGAATCTTTCGCTTTTCCGTTTGCTCGGCTAGAAAAACAAGCGTCAGGTTTTTTTTCTCCGCCTTGATGCGACACCGATGAGCCCGAATCCAAGCCCCAGCAGTGCAAGCACTCCGGGTTCAGGGACGTCTACGAACTCTCTGAAATCAAGCCCGCCCAGGTAAAAAGGCTCCCCTGCGAGAAAAGCGAACGTAGTACCAAAGATTTCGTCGTTGTCGCACAGGCTGCTGTCACAAATCGCCTTTGAGGTGGCCACACCATTGAGATAGAGCCCTGCAATACCCGAGTATTGGATGTGGTTATCATCGTCGTCGCTGGAGTTCAAAAAGAAGGCATCCAGAAAAATTGCCTCGCTGAACGTAACGATAATGTACTCCTTGAGCGCGTTGTCAGCGTCGCCATCGAAGAGTTCGCCGTTAATATCGGCTTCGTTCTGCGTGGCGGCGCCCATGCCACCATAATCGGCCGGCGACCGGTCATACCAGCTCCACAGATCCATACCGCTGCCATCGGCGGCGGTGTTGGCCGTTACTGTCGCGTTGATGCCGGTGCCACCGATGTTGCTGAATATCAGCGACAGCGCACAAATGTCGGTGGTGCTCGTGCCGTCGTTGCACGAGTTTGATTCGCTGCCGTCGGTGGACGCTTCGAGCACGCCGGTAGTGACGGTGTCGAAGGAGAGGATCGTAGCGGATGCACCCCCCGGGACCAGGCCCAACATGGCAAGTAATACGATCGTTCTTTTCATTTCGAAACCCTCAAAAGATCCATTGAACATAACATGCAAGAAATGTACCGAGTCACAATATCCGTTGAGAATCAGCCGGTTCCATAATAACAGAATTAGACTGAGTCCAAAGTGTAAATATCTCTGACGCCCTTCGTCTCCCCGTCGCTGGCGGGTCGCCTCGTTTGTCCGGACCTGACGTGAGGAAGTTCATCATGGGTTACACAATGCCGGACCGGCACTGGGTCCCGGCGCCAACAGGAAGAGGTCCTTGACGATGGCGAGGTCCTGAAAATCGGTAGCTCCGCCATCGCTATCGAGATCCAGTAGTGGATCTACCGTCAGGAACCCGGTCTTGAAAATACCGACATCATCGAAGTTGACGACGCAATTCTGGTCAAAGTCTGCATCGCAACGGTTGCCGTGACCGTCGGCGTCGGTGTCGATTTGCAGCGGATTCGCCAGGTTGGTGCAATTGTCCACGGAATCCGGAACACCGTCGCTATCGGTATCAGAACCAGACGGCTGATCATCGTTGGTGATGGTGCACGTGATGTCTTTACCCGGGACGATTCTGACAGTGCCACCCGGCAGGTCCGGACAATTGGCATCGCCGCTGATGTCGACAAAACCATAACCGGCTTGCTGAACTTCGTCGATAACTACTTCTGTTCCGCCCGGCCAGATTACGAGCGTGCCGGATGGTACAGCTATGTTGTCCATCGTCAGCCCAAAATCGTTTGGTCCGGCGGTACCGCCGTTGTCATTGATGACATTCTTGATCAATGTCAGGGTGCCATCCGGCGGGTTGCAATAGTGACTCGGATCCGAATCAGAGGCACCAGGTGCAACAGCCGTGCCTATGTTTTCATAAGCGTTGGTTCCCAGCGATCGCGATACGTCTTTGCAACCCGGTACAAAGGTCGTGCCCATCGGCGGTGCCACGGTGAGGTCCAGGGCAAAGCCAGTCGCTGTGTAGGTCCAGGTTTCGCCCGGTGACAATATCTCGTCGTCGCCCACATCGCTGGATGGATCGAACATTGGTGTAACACCCGTTACGCTGTCGCTAACGATCAGATCCGCAAGAGCGATGGGCTCGTCGCCCGTATTGGTAACGAGATAAGTCCACGTCACCAGATCGCCGGGCACAATGATCGGGATATCGTCATTGTCCGCATTATCAGCATCGACGCCATTTGTGGCTTTTTCGATGTCGATTGCGGGGTTGGGAATGTCGTCGTTAGTGATCGTGCAGGTGGCACTTTCACCGAGAGCCACGGTGACCTGGTCACCGGCCTGCATGCCGCCGGTGCAGACCCAGTCGCCGGCGGTGTAACCGCCCGGTCCTGCCTCGGACAGCGTATAGGTGCCGGCGGCAAACGTAGCATCACTGGTCGCACCGCCAGGACCGCTTATGGGTGTCGGGCCGGCCGCGCTTAACGTGAAGTCGGTAGTAACCGATGTACCGCTGTTGTCATTGATGACGGTCTTGACCAGGGTCAATCCCGGGGCGTTGTCGTCGTTGACAAAAGTACAGGTGATCGAATCACCGAGACCCAGAGTCACCTGGGTGACTTCGACACCGGGGTTGTCGTCACAGGTCAACGACGTTT
>JAOTXR010000283.1 GCA_029862285.1 Gammaproteobacteria bacterium | reverse complement strand
TGCAGCATTGAAGGTGCCGGGTGCAAATGCACCGAGCGGGCACAGCGGATCACCAAAATCGCCGGCATATACAATCGGCGCGGGTCCGTAGCCACCGGTTGCACTGCGGCCCGGAATATCACCGGGCGGTGTTGTGTCCCCACCGGTCAGTTCGACTATCATTTTCTCTGACCAGCCGCGTTGATGGGTGCTGGCCGCGGCCGATGTCAGCCAGGGCGCATTCGCCGGCGAACCGATGGTGCCTGCGCTCGGTCCGCTCTGGCCCACCGAGGTGGCGACGAATATGCCGGCGTCGCGGGAACCGAGTAAAGCGAGGCTGTCACCGTCGTTCCACGGATCGTCCGGCCCGCCACCGATGGAATAGTTGATCACGTCCACCCCGTCAGCCGTCGCGGCATCGATAGCCGCGATCAGGTCGGCGCCCTGGCAACCACCCTGGCCACAGGCCAGGTACGCGACGATATTCGCGCGCGGCGCGACACCGCTGATCTGGTCGAAAACAAGACCCGTGGGGTTGCCACCGGCATCGACAAACGGTACGTCGAGAATCAGGTTACCGACGGCGACACCGGCGGCGTGTGAGCCATGGCCGTCCAAATCTTCCAAACCCATCGTGCCAATCAGCTTGTTGTTGCACAGTTCGGGATGACCGCCATTTGGATTCGTAACCGGATCGAAGGGTGCACAGTCCCGCAAAAACACACCGTCACCGAGCGGGTTCGTGTGCACATAGCCGTCACCGGGGCTGACCTCGGCAAACGAGGGATGGTCGGTGTTGATACCGGTATCGATGATACCGACCAACACACCCTCGCCTCTCGCCTCGAGACCAGCAGTCGCAGATCCATCCCAGACAGCGGGCGCGCCGATAAGATCGACGCTGTTCGCCGTATTGAGCTGTCGCATGAAATCGCGTTGTACAGCCGCCACGCCATGCAACCGGGACACGCGGGCCGCTTCTTCCTGGGTCATGCGTACAGTCATGCCGTTGAACGCGTATTTATAGCGGTAAATTACCTCCGTCTCGGCGACGACGTTCTGCAGCCGTGCCGCAAACTTGCCGTGTTCATCGTCGAGGTATGCCAGGTAAGCAATACTGGCTGCACTGCGGATATCCAGTTTCACGTTGCCCGATACCGCGGTCACGCCGCTGGCGCTACGCGAACCTGCACGCAGGGTATCCGGGTTGGTTGCAGTCAATCCGGTGATGTCGCCGCGATAGCTCGACAGCGGTGCATCGTCGAAACGGATAATGTAGCGGTGGCTTCCGCTCAGGCCTTTTTCCCAGCGGAAGTTGGTGGACTTGACCCCCGGCAATGCGCGTGCCGGTAATGCGTGCAAGTTCTCTGCGTTGTGTTGTGCGGCCGGCGCATCCCAGGCCTTCGCCAGACGGCCAAACGACCATGAGGCATTGGCTGACGTTCCGGAAACAAAAATAAGTGCTGCAATAACGACTGTGGCAAGAAATCTGATCTTCACAGCGCTATGTTCAAGGTGTCCCATGTTATCCCCCAAAGTTCTGCTACCGCAGTCGCCGCAATACCGCATGTGGTTCCCACGGTGACGCCGGACTAATTTGTTATTGCCGGGCCTGCTATGACAATGCGCTTGTTCATCCGAATAAGCCATAAATATCGCACAAACATGGCGCGTTCCCGGTGTCCGGGGCATGGCCCTCCTGCGTAGTCCCGTCAGGGCGCGATTTGACTTAAACCCGCTCTTTGCCCCGGTCAAGTAGCCGGAATTGCTCCAACATCGCTTGCGACTGACCGGCCGCGCAATGGCCGCCGCTGCCGAGAATCCGGCGTGCTGCGTCCGCCACCGGAACACGTGGATAACGCGATGCGGTCAGCCAGTTGATGAACTTCATTGTTCGAAAACCATCCAGCCAACGGTTTAACTGTGAGTCCAGAGACTCCACGCTGGCGACATTTGCACGCGTTTTTCTTAGCCACTGGTCAAAAGCCATCGAATCGAGAAACGGTGCATAGTTGGATGGCTCGGATCGCACGGGGTCGGATGGCGCGGGCCGGTCGTTCAGGCTAAACGCTGCGAGGGCATTTCGGAACAAGCGCAGTTCACGATAAACCGCCGGCGCGTATGTCGTCTGGGATTCGGTCCGGGCGCGCAATATTGCCGCACCGGTCCCAAACGGCACACGCTCTGATACACGCGCCGAGGGAAAAACAGTCGTCCCGTTTATGCTACCGACCTTACCGCGTTTTAGCAGCTTGTTAATAAAGTAGAAATCCTCGCCCGCTGCCCGACGGTTCATCCCGCCCTCCTGGGCATAGATCTCTGAGCGCACGGCAAGTGCCGACCCGACCGTGTGATGCGCGTACGGCGAGCCGGCGGCTGCAAGACCCTGCTTGTAGCAACGCAGATGCAACTCGTAATCAATGATCGCCTGACGCAACTCGGCAGGCGTTTCGTCTATGGGGTGCTCGAAGCAGATCGTCGCACCGAGTGCCGCCGGTGTGTCGGTAAAATACTCCTCGACCGCCGTTAAATAGGTGGGAGCCACCTGGCAGTCGGCATCCAGCGAAGCGATTATGCCGCAGCCACTGTCCGATGCGGCGAGCCGCGCCAGGGCGATGTCCATTCCGAGTTTTCGTGCCAGACCAACACCGGCGTGATCGGCTGGCAAGGCGCAGTAATCGAGTACGTGGCACTTAAGTGACCCGTCATGCCGCCCGCGAACCCAGTCACAGGCTTCCCTGTAACAATTCTCGTTGAGCCGGCGCAATTGCACACCGGCATCTTCCGGCGCATTAATAACCAGCAACAGCTCGACGGCACAGTCCGGGCGTGACGCAGCCGCCACTGAATCCATGGTTGATATTGCATTGGGTTCGGCCAGCGCCGGTACGACAACCACCAGACCCAGGCCTGGATCCGGCCCTGGCAACACCGGTAACGGCATGTAGGCGTGGCGGTCGAAATAACGCCGGGCATCACGGGCATGACGTTGTGCGAAAATAGCCAGGCTACTTATAGGTGATGAGGCTCTCGATGGCACGAAAATCCATAGACCTGTTGGTTGCGACCGATCCGTCGTGGGTCGAAGCGCCACTGGCCAACTTCGATGAATTCATGATGGACCACGCCAACTGCGAGCGCAAAGCCTCTGCACTGGCAATGAGCCTGGTGATGAAATATGCAGACCGCCCCGCGATCATCCCCGGACTGATAGACCTGGCACTGGAGGAACTCGAGCACTTCCGCCATGTTTATGCGTTGATGCAGGCGCGACAACTCAAGCTGTCCAGCGATGTTCCGGATCCGTACGTAAAACAGCTGATGCAGTTGATGCGGCACACACGTGACGAACGCTTCATCGACCAGATGCTGGTCGCATCAATTGTGGAATGCCGCGGTGCCGAGCGCTTCGGGCTGATCGCCGCCGCACTCGCAGATCACGAGCTAAAAGCGTTTTACACCGAATTGCACAACGCCGAAAAAAAGCACGGTCATTTGTTTGTGCACTTGTTGCTGAAAGAATACCCGGAGGACAAAGTGTACCCGCGTTGCGAAGAACTGATGCAGGCAGAAGCACGCATCGTCGAAAGCCTTCCGTGGCGGGCTGCGCTGCACTGAGCGTCAAATGCGTTCCGAGACTGATAACCAGGCTCGATGATTGGTCCCAGCCGGTAGGAAGTCCGTTTTTTTGGGCCGCGACAATGTGACCGCAATTCAGCCAGCGGCAAAATCGCGCGAGGGACCTGACTTAAAGTCCGGCTATTCCCTGCGCAGCCTCCGAAGGGTCAGCAACGCACCAGCGAAAAGCCAGATCG